>NZ_AP022334.1 GCF_009936375.1 Methylosinus sp. C49
TCTCATTTTGACGACGACGACGCCCTTGACATAAACGGTCCTTTCCTTCCGGCTTTGAAAACTCGCGGGTCGGTTCTAAATATCGCTTTGAATCCGATGCTTTACGGATCGGATATCACGGACTTTCCTTTGTTTTCATTCTGGCCGTAAATGACCGTTTATGTCAGATAAACAGGGCGTCGACGATGCGCTGGGTCGCGACGGTTGCCACCAGAGCGCGATTTACCTGCTTCCTCGGGAGTTTTTGCACGCGGAGGAGGAAGATGCTTCCGACAGGCCGGGGCCGCGAAAAAGCCGCTCTGACTCATATGACCCGGAAGGTGACGGGGACGGCGCAGCGGTAGTCGGCATGGCGATGGCTGCGCTTTCGGGTGCGATCATGGGTTTCCTGGCGGCCGGAAATGCGACCTTCGCCATAGTCGTGGTCATGACCGCGATCGTTAGCGCCTACGCAGGCTGGCAAGTCGGGGTGCTGCGATGACGTTACGCATTCCCGGCTCCAAACCGCCGCCGCCGTTCGGAAGACGCACGCACGAGGGCGCGGATCCGGTCAAAGCGCCCGGGCGGGACGACGACCAATCATTGTCGCGGCCCGCGGCGCCTTATCGCCGTGTTCGGCTGCGCACCCTCGGCGTTGATCTAAGCCTGTTCTACGAAGCGACGTTCGACGAGCTCGCTCCGCAATTCCTCGTTCGTCACGACGAGGGCGGCCCATTCCTCTCGGTCGGCGACCCCATCGGGCTTTTGATCCAGACCGAGCGCGATGCGACAATGCGCGAAGTGCAGCTTCGACGCGCCGCTGCGCAAGAACGCGCGGATAGTGCGGAGCCTCTCCTTCTGATGGTAGGAAGAACGCCCGATAACGATCGGCGCACGTGCAGAAGCGACGTTCTCCCGCTTCGAACCGATGATGTCGCCGTTGACATGCTCGTCGGCAATTCGCTCGAGGCGGTCGAGCGCCGCCTCGTTTTGCGTACCCTGCGCAGATTCAAGGGCGACTTCCGCCGGACGGCCTTAGCGCTCGGAGTCTCGAACGAAGAATTCTGTCGCAAGCTATCCGCCATTCTCGTTCCCGCGCCCAGCGACCCGTTCGCGATCTGAGCAAGGCGCTTTCGCAAACGAAGTCCAGCGTCGCCTCCTGCAGCCGAGGTGGAGGTGTTCGGCTCGTTTACCGGGAAACGTTCGACGACCAAAAGTCAGAGGGCCGTGCCCCTTCGGGGCACGCGAAGCAGCGATGATCGCTACGATCGGACAGGACTTTTCGAAATCAGGTCGGCGCAAATGTCACGGAGCGTGTGAATGAATGATGTGGGATCTGCCTCTCGCTCGAAAGTCGCAGTACACAGTTGTCGTGAGGATTTGGCGCCCCCAGTAGTAATGATCGTCGAGGATGACGCAGAAATGCGCTGGCTCCTGCGCAATATTTTCGGCAACGCGCGCATTGAAGCAATCGAGGCCTGCGATGGTGGGGAAGCGTTCGAGCTGGCGCAGCGGCGCCGGCCGGACGCCGTGCTTCTCGATCTTCGGCTTCCGGGGGGCGATGGCGTGGAAGTGCTGCAACGGCTTCGGCGCTATGACATGGCGCTCCCAGTGATCGTGATAACAGCCTATGGAACCATCTCCAGCGCCATGGACGCGCTTCGTTCAGGCGCCTTTGATTATTTGACCAAGCCTTTCTGCAACGATCATCTGCTCGACACGGTTCTGCGAGCCATTTCGCAACGTGAACGCCGCACGCCTCTCGGCGGTTCGGATTTCCGTCGAGGTATTATGGAGATGATGGGCGAAAGCGCCGCGATCCAGAGACTCGTCGATCAGTTGGAAATCGTGGTAGGCACCGATTATTCGGTTCTACTCCTCGGCGAAACGGGAACCGGCAAGGAAGTTCTGGCTCGGACTCTGCACGCGAGCGGGCGACGCAAGGAGGCGCCGCTCGTCACTGTCGATTGCGGCGCTCTGGTGGAATCGCTGACCGATGTCGAGCTGTTCGGAGCCGAAAAGGGCGCGTACACAGGGGCGTACGAACGGCGTCGCGGCCGCTTCGAAATAGCGGGGAAAGGCGGAACCCTGTTTCTCGACGAGATCGGGAACTTTTCCCTCATCGGACAACAGGCGCTGCTGCGGGTTCTGGAAGAGCGGGCGATCTACAGGGTCGGCGGCAATGTCCCGATTCCGGTGGATGCGAGAATCATCGCCGCCACCAATGAAAATCTTTATGCACAGGTCGAGGATCGGCGCTTCCGCTCTGATCTCTATTTCCGTCTCGCCGAATATGTCGTCGAGTTGCCGCCACTGCGAAGCCGCAAGGAGGACATCGCGCTTCTAGCCCGGCGCTTCCTTGGGCAAGCAGCAAAGGAGTTGGAACGCGATCCCATCGATATCGCGCCAGATGCGATCGCTCTTTTGGAGCGCCATCATTGGCCGGGCAACGTAAGGGAGCTGCGGAACGTCGTGCGACGGGCCACGCTCACCGCCACGTCGCTTCTCAGCGCCGAGGATGTCGAAGCCAGCCTTCAGAGTAGCCGCTCCTATCGACCGACGACAATGGCGGGGGCGCGACGGACCACAGGTAAGTCGTTGCGGCGCATCGTCGCCGACCAGGTTCGTGAGACCGAGCGGCCGGCGCTTCTCGACGCGCTCGATCAGGCGGGTGGCAACAAGGCGCAAGCCGCGCGCCTTCTAGGAATGGATTACAAGACCTATCGCACAAAGCTGAAACAGCTCGGATCGGCCGCGCCCGCGCCGGACTCGAGGACGGAGCCCGGACATGCTTCGCATTGAGGCGCAGACCGAGGGGCGGGGAGCATCCGACCCTGCGGGAAGCAGCTTCTATCTATATGCCTTCGTGGACGCAGAGAGGAAGCTGGAGTCGCTTTCGTCAAATCCGAATGCGGAGGCGTGCGCCGATTTTCGTCTATTTCGAGTGGGAACGGTCGCCGCGCTGGCGGCGCCGACGCCCACCGCGGATTTCATCGGCGCCGTCGGCGAACGCAACCTCGACGACCCGGCCTGGGTGGCGGCGCGCTGCCGTCGACACGAGGCCGTGCTCGAGCTCGCGATGCGGGATGGAGCCGTGTTTCCGGCCGGCTTCGGCACGTTATTCTCTTCGGCCGAGGTCCTGCTCGATTTCGTTGGCCGTCACGAGCGACAGATTGCCGGCTTTCTACGTGAGACCGCGGACCACGAAGAGTGGGAGGTGAGCGCGTTCGCAATCCTCGACGGGCATGATCTTCTCGAAAGGACGGCGGCAAGCGAGTGGCCGGATTTTCTCTCGCTGTCGGCGGGAGCGCGTTATCTCCGCCTTTGTCGCGAGCGCACGGCGCTCATCGCCTCGGCGAAGCGACTGGCCTGCCGTGCGGCAGTCTCGCTTCTCTCCGAACTCCAGCATGAGCTCCGACCATCAAACGCCGTGCTCAGGCCGCCTCGCCCGCGATTGCGAGTTACAGGGAACGAAATAAATGGAGAACAGGTCGGCAGCCTCGTCCTTCTGATTCGTTCCGAACAGGCGGCGGCGCTCCGTACGACGCTCGCTTCGTTAAACCCGGCCTGCGTCAAGGTGGGCTCGCCGCTCCGGCTCGCCGTTTCGGGGCCTTGGCCTCCTTATAGCTTTCGGCCGACTCTCGATTGAGAAGGGTGATTGTCTTCGACCCCGAGGGAGAATCGCGGCCGTCATCGGTTGTCTATCGCTGGATACGGCGACAGTCGGATCCGAGCCGGCGTTCCGACCGGAGCATTCCATGAATTTCACGACGCCGGACTATGAGAGCTTATTTCACGCGGTGAACGCATCGATCCCATCGTCGATTTTGATTTTCGACGAGAAGCTCCGCGTGGTCATGGCCAATCAAAACTTCCTCGAGAAATCCTGCCGTGGCGTAGAGCAGACATTGGGCAGGCATCTCCACGACGTGTTGCCCGTCGCCTTTCGCGATACGCCGCTCGAGCAGCAGCTTCGGAATGTCATCAGCGATGGCGCGACGCTTCGTAGGCAACGCATGACATATCGGGCGCCTGGTGTCTCGACGCGCATCTACTCCTATAATATTTGTCCATTGCGGCTGCGTCGAGATTTCGCCGCAGCGATCCTGGTGATGGATGACGTCACCGACCTCCTCCGGCTTTCCGACCAGGTCAGAGAGATGCAGATGCATCTCGCGAGCGTCGTCGAAAGTGCGGCCGATCTGATCATTTCCACCAATCCCGAAGGCAGAATCCTGACTTGGAACGCCGCGTCCGAACAGGCCACAGGCTTTTCGTCGAACGACATGTACGGTCGCCCGCTCGCAAATCTGATCGAGGCGCCGAAGAACACCGACGTCGAGATCTGGTTTCACGAGATCGGGCAGAGCGAACGGCGGCGCTCTGCTGAATGGCCCATGATGTGTAAGAACGGCGAGAGCATCCCGGTCTCGTGGAATCTCTCGCTGATGACCGACATCAACGGGAAAGTCACCGGCGCCGTCGTGGTCGGTCGCAACCTTCTCAAGCAACGGGAGCTCGAAGCGCAGGTGCAGCAGGCCGAGAAGCTCGCGGCGCTGGGCCGAGTCATCGGGGGCATAGCGCATGAAATCCGCAACCCGCTCGGGGTGAGCTCGGGCGCGGCGCAGCTCCTCAAGCAGCGGATCGCCTCGCCGGCCCTACTCGACGATTGCGTTGACAAAATCATCAGCGGCATCAGGCGGGCGTCGCTCATCGTCGACAGCCTTCTGCGTTTTGCCCGGCCGAGCCGTATCCGCGAGACCGAATCGGTGGACATGACGCAGGTGCTGAAGAATGCGGTGATGTTCGCGTCGGGCGAAGCTTCCGTTGGCACTTCAATCCATTGGGACGTGCGCGGCCCTGAGGAATCGCTTCACGCCCAAGGAGTCCAAAGTCTTCTCGAGCTTGTCATGATCAATCTCGTGAGCAACGCTTTCCAGGTCATGCCGAAGGGCGGAGAGCTTTCCATCCTGTTGACCGCGGAGAATGAAAACGTCCTGATCGAGATCGGGGACACGGGCGCGGGAATTTCCGAAGAGCATATCTCCCGGATATTCGATCCTTTCTTCACGACCTGGAAGGACAGCAGGCGTTTGGGGCTCGGCCTTTCCTTGTCACATTCGATCGTGATTCAACATGGCGGCAGCATCAATGTGCGGCAAGCGTCGCCGCTCGGTAGCATTTTCTCGGTTCGTCTCGCGCAGGCGCTCCCGCCAGCCGCTACAGCGCTTTCCGCTCAGACGATGTTATCCCGATGACGAACACGCCGTCGGAGCTTCCCATTCTGATCATAGACGACGACTCGGACATGTGCTGGGTGCTTCGATGCGTAATCGAAGCATGCGGGCGCAGGACGGTGGTCGCTCATAGCGGACGTGAATCGTTGGCGCTGTACGGTGAGGGCAATCGGTTCGCCCTCGCTTTCGTCGATCTGCGACTACCGGACATCGAAGGCATGCAATTGGCGAAAATGATCGCGGAGCTTCAGCCGCGAATCGAGATCACCGCGATTTCCGGCTATTTCTCGGAAGACGATCCAAAAATCGTCGACGCCATTCGAAGCGGCGTTATCAGTCGCTTTCTAGCCAAGCCCTTCGATATCGAATCCGCCATGGCTGGGATCGCAAATTCGGATAGAGGCGAGAACGCCAGCCAACGCGGCGGCGCTGAAAGCGAGGCGGGCATTACCGCCCGTAACGGGCGGTAATGCCCGCCCGCCTGAAGCGGCCCCATGACGATGCCAACCATAGCATCGTTGAAATTACACGATGTTTTGCGCAGGTGCCGATGGCATGACCTTTGCCATTCACAGACGGCCCACGTGAGGAGAAGTCTCTCGCGGGCAATCGAAACACAACGCCATCGAAGGAGTTCAGCATGGCCCGTGTACAGAAAACCACCGATTCCTCCAGCCTCGCGGAAGTGGTCGATCGCATCCTCGATAAGGGAATTGTGATCGACGCGTGGGTGAAGGTCTCTCTGGTCGGCATCGAGCTCATCACCGTCGAGGCCCGCGTTGTGGTGGCGTCGGTCGAGACGTACCTGAAGTATGCCGAAGCCGTCGGCCTCACTGCTTCCGCTGCGACCCCGGCGTAACGCGGAACTCGCCACGCGAGCCTGCCGGGAGAACGCCTCGGAGACCGACGGTCCGAGAGCGCGCGCCTCCCGGCGGAGCCTTCTTCCCTCAACTCTTTTCAATCCAGAAGGGTCCCGCCATGTCGAGCCTCTCCGAAGATTTTTCTCGTCTCGCCGACGAGATCGTCACTCTCCGCCAACGCTTCGCGACCGCCTCCCAGGAGCGGCGAGCAAATCTCGAGGAGCGACGCGCCAATGTCAGATCGCAACTCCGGGAGCACGAGCGGACTCTCGCGGCGCTTTCTCGTGTGAGGCAGGACGCTGCGGTGGCAGATCGCCGTGGCCTGCGCCAGGAGGTCTACCGGCTACTCGCCGACGGACGGCGCACGGTCGCGGCGAATGGGCAGGCGCGTCAAAGCGCGGCGAACGCCCAGCGGGCGAGCGCCCGTGCTTTCCTGAATGACCTCACCGGCCAGGTCGCTTTGCTGCGCGCCAATTTCGCCGAGGCCAGAACGATCCGCGCCGCCGAGCGCCAAGCGATCTTCCGATCCGTGCGAGATCATCTCGGCTCCGCATCGGCCGATCGCCTCGGCGCGCGGGCTGCTTGGTGCGCGCGACTCTCGGGAGCCCCATCGCCGTCGCCGGCGCTGACTGTCGTCGTAAGCTCTCTCGAACCCGTTCCGACGCCCGTCCACGCCGTCGCCGTAGCGGCTCCCGCGTTCGCATCGGAGAGCGCCACTTGGGAGTCCGGCCAAAAGGATAATTCATATCGCTCGGGTCGGCGGCGCGCGTCGTCCGTCTCCGAAACCGACAGCGCGGAGATTTCGGAATGAGCGCGACGGACCGACTCGAAGAAACGCTCGCCGAGTTTTCCGATGCGGCGGAAAATTCGGCGATCATCCTGCGGCCGAGCGACGAATTCGTCGCCTCGCGCACGCTCGACGAGATCACGAACCGCGCGCTCACTTATCTCAACGCGGGATATTCGGTGCATTTCTCAGGACCGGCAGGGACTGGGAAGACCACGCTCGCCTTTCATGTCGCCGCGCTGCACGGGCGACCGACCACGCTTCTGCACGGAGATCACGAATTCGGAAGCTCTGATCTGGTCGGGCGCGAGAGCGGCTATCGAAAGTCGCGAGTGATCGACAATTTCATATCTTCGGTCGTCAAGCTCGAAGAGCGGGGCCATGCGCTCTGGGTCGACAACCGCATCACCACCGCCTGCCGCCACGGCCACACGATCATCTATGACGAGTTCAATCGCAGCCGTCCGGAGGCCAATAATCCGTTTTTGTCGATCCTGTCGGAGGGCGTGCTGAATGCGCCGCAGCTCCATGGACGAGGCGAGGGCTATGTCAGCGTGCATCCCGACTTTCGGGCAATCTTCACTTCAAACCCAGCCGAATACGCCGGCGTGCATCGCGCTCAGGACGCATTGCTCGACCGCATGGTGACGATCAGCCTCGGCCATTACGACAGGGAGACGGAGATAGCGATCACCGCGTCCAAGTCGGGCATAGATTTCGCCGAGGCGGAGCGCATCGTCGACATCGTCGCTCTATGCCGACGCGAGGGCCGCGATCCGAGTCATCCTACGATCCGCGCCTGCGTCGCCATCGGGCGCGTTCTATCGCTGACAGGCGCCAAGGCGGACCCGGACGACAAGGATTTTCTCTGGGCCTGTCGAGACATGCTCGCCGGCGTTGCGCCGAATGGCCTCCGCGTCGAGGCGGGGGAAGGACGCTACGATTTTATCGACAGTCTGGTGCGGCGAAGCTGTGGCTCGGCGCGGCGGACCCGCGGCGCGCGAACGACGACCAAGACGGGAGACGCGGCATGAACCGTATCCGCTGCGTCATGCCGCCACGCGGACTGGCTCAGATTCCGACGCGTCGCGGCGGCGAGCGAGAATCCGTCCCCGCCCATAAGGCTTATTTGCGCATCAGCTTCCTCGAGCTCGAACGCGCCCGTCATGCCCAGGAGATCCGCACGGGGCGGGCGCGCATCGCGGCTCTTCTCGCGCGCAGCAATGAGATCGAGGCGGAAAGGGCGCAGATACTGAACACGGTGCGCGCTCTGCTCCCGCCGGAAGCGTCCGACCGGAACGGCCGCGGATCGGAGCCGGGCCGGCCCCGCGGAGGACGTTTCCGCTACGCCTATTGAATCGAAGGAGCGGGCATTCGCCATGGCAAAGAAACCGGAAGCAAGGTCGGAGGCCATTCCGAGCATGGAACATCGCCGCGTCGAAAATGGCTTGCGCGCGGTCGGAGCCGCCGCGCGCGTTTTCCTCACGGACGAGCTGCAGGCCCGAGAGATCAAGATCACGCGCATCGCTCCGCCCGCTGGCGAAGAGGGTGTCTGGACAGTCGAAGCCGATGTCTTGACCCCTGACCTCGCCGTCAAGGCGCTGGGCATTCCGGTCAGCCAGGAGGTTTTGAAGCGCGAGCGGTGGAGCCTGGACATGGACTCGCAATTGGCCGTGATCGCCTTCGAGCTCGACGAATAGCGGGAAAGAAAATCAGATGTCGATGTTCGTCTATGGCATCGTCGGCGCGGCCGAGCCGGAATTCGAGCCGCTCCGCGGCATCGGAGGGCGGCCGGTCACATCGATCTCACACGATGGAATCTGCGCCATCGTCAGCGATCATCCGGGCGGCGCCATCCGGCCCGAACGGAAACATATTCTGGCCCAGCAGCAGGTTCTCTCCGCTCTCTACCGGCGATACGACATGCTGCCCATGGCCTTCGGCACGCTCACCCCGTCGCGCGAGGCCCTGGCCGAATTTCTCGGCGGCCGCCACGCGGATATCGCGGCGATGCTCGAACGGGTTCGCGGCTGTGTCGAGTTCGGATTGCAGATCAAGCTCTACGGCCCCGATCCGATTACCTATCTGGTCGCGCGCTCGCAGGAGCTGAAGGCGGCGCGCGACCGCGCCTTTGGCCGCCGCCGCGCGCCCACGCAACAAGAGCAGATTCGCCTCGGTCAGCTTTTCGAATCCGTGTTCACGCAGTTTCGCGGGACGGTGGCGGAAAAGGTGAGCGAAGGCATCGCTCCGGCCGCCGCTGAGGTGAAACTTTTGCCGCCCCGCAGCCAGACGGAAATCGCCAATTTCGCCGTGCTGGCTCGGCGCGCTGAGGCGGACTTGCTCGCCGCCGCGATCGAGGCGGTCGCCGCCGATTTCGGCGACGAATTCGTCTTCGGCCTGAACGGCCCATGGCCGCCGCATAATTTCGTCTCGCTCGATTTTTCGGCGGGGCTCGAGGAGGCGTGAGCGATGTTCCTGATCGACGATCTTCTGATGGCGCCGGCGCGCGGCATGATGTTCGTGCTCCGCGAGATCGCCAAGGCGGCCGAGGCCGAACGCGAGGCGGAGGCGCGACAACTCCTTGCCGAACTGACCACGCTGCATCATCGGCTGGAGAATCGGGAACTGGGCGAGGAAGCCTTCGAGCGGCAGGAGAACGCGCTGTTGGAGCGGCTCGACCGTCTACGCGGCAAGCAGCAAGAAGTCGGAGGGGAGGATGACGGGGGTGCAGCCTAGAGCCTATCCCACGGCGGCGCCGAACGAAGAGCTCGGGCGGGACTTCGAGGCGTCCTCGCCGGCAAGGGAGACGCTGGTGTCCCTGGCCGAGGCGCTCGATCGGCTGCTCGAATGCGGCGTCGTCGTCGACGGCAATGCGACGATCGGCGTGGCCGGAGTCGAGCTCATTCACCTCGATCTGCGATTGCTGCTCGCCTCGTTCGACACCGCTTTCCCGGAGGGGCCGCCCGCGCGGAGCGGATCGCCTCGACGCCCGATCCCGCGTGACGGCCCTCCCTTGTCTTCGGCGATCGATGTGCGGCCCCGCTTCACGTCGAAGCGAGCGCCGCGGGCGCGCCTCGAAGCGGTCGACGGACCGAACGACGTGCGGCAAGAAGAGCTGCCGAAAGGGTTGCTGCGACTGGTGCTGACCCTCGTCGGCCTGCTGCATGAGCTGTTGGAGAAGCAGGCTCTGCGCCGCGTCGAAAAGGGAGTACTGAGCGACGCGGAGATCGACGCGCTCGGCCGCGGGCTTCTGGCGCAGGCCCAGGAGATCGAGACGCTCCGCCGTCTGTTCGGACTTGAGGGAGAAGATCTCGCGCTCCGTTTGGGAGCCGGCGCTTTCGAGCCCGCCACAACAGAAGAAAGAGGCGTGACATGACATCCATTTCCGATTCCCGCGCCGGCCTCACCCATGCGGTCGAGAGTACTAATCTCGCCGATCTGCTCGAGCGAATACTCGACAAGGGAATCGTCGTCGCGGGCGACATCAAGGTGAAGCTCGTCGAGGTCGAGCTTCTCACCGTCGAGCTGCGGCTGGTCATCTGCTCGGTCGATCGCGCGCGCGAACTCGGACTCGATTGGTGGAACGCAGATTCGAGAAAGAATGGCGATTTCCCGCTTCATGATCTCGAAAGCCGCCTGCGCCGGCTCGAGGCCGGCGTCCCCACAGAAAAGGAGACGACACCTCCATGACGAGCGAGAATGACAAGGGCGTGAGCGGCCTCTCCCGGATCGCGCGTCGGCTAGCCGATCTCATCGACGCGCTCGGAGAAATCGAGCAGAGCGGCAAGCTCCCTCGCCGAGGCCGCCAGGAAAAGAACGGCGTCGTGGTCGAATATTCCCTCGGCCGCGGCTCACTGCGGCCCGATGCGGACGAGGAGCCCGTAGCGGATACGAGCGCGCGAGCGCCCCGTCACGCCGAGACAGCTCGCCCGCGGCAGCCGGAT
Organism: Methylosinus sp. C49; assembly: GCF_009936375.1. Classification (GTDB taxonomy): domain Bacteria; phylum Pseudomonadota; class Alphaproteobacteria; order Rhizobiales; family Beijerinckiaceae; genus Methylosinus. The sequence goes on from NZ_AP022334.1 coordinate 10,808, forward strand.
CTTGTCGAGCCCGCCACCGATATTTTCGACGAGGACGACGAAATCATCGTGCTGTTCGACCTGCCCGGCGTTCACGGCGACTATTCCTGCATCCTCGACGGCGACATTCTGGCGCTGGACGCGAAGAGCGGCTCCAGACATTTCCGCAAGGAGATTCTCGTCCAGGGCGAGCTCGCGGACGAAACGCCGCGGCTGAGTTTTCGCAACGGCATTTTGGAGGCGCGGCTGAGAAAGCGACCGCAGGCGCAACCATCCTGATGTGCGAGACCGACATGCCACGCCTCATTCAAATCCCGATCTTGCACAGCAGCGTCGACATGGGGTCGCAAGGCGCCGCCTATAAGGCCGCTTTCATCGCGCAATATGGCGCGCAAAAATGGGAGGAGCGCGTTCGCGATTACGATGCGATCTGGCGAGCCATCGAAGACGCGCTCGACGCTCTGAGGCTCGATATGAGACAAGTGAAGCTCTATCAGGACAGCTTGCCTGTGTGCGGACGCGAGGCCGATCTCGTGCATACTCTGGCCGCTCTCGGAAGCCGCAATCATGCGCTGCTCGAGCGCTTGACGAGCGCCGGCGCGACGCTCGTCGGCTCCGAGTCGGCGGAGCTGTTGCTGGAGGAGTACCGCCTGCTCGGCGCGGGCGGCGGCGAACAGGCCGAGTCATTGCTGGATCGGCGCGATCGCTTCATCGCCGCGCGCATCGCCGAGACGCTCGGCCCGACGCAAATCGGTTTGCTGTTTATCGGCGCGCTGCACGATCCCGGAAAATATCTGCCGTCGGACATTATTTCGGAGCCGCTCGTCATCCACGCGCCGCCGACCTTTTTCTCCTCGAAGGAGCACCCCCGATGATCGACGTTTCGGCGGACGCGCCGCTTTCACTCACCGTCGCCGAGGCGAGGCGCGAGGATGTCGGCCGCGGCATCGTGCGGCTTGATCCAGAGGCTCTGGCGACGCTCGGCGCCGCGCCCGGCGACATTCTCCTGCTCGAGGGAAAGACCCGGACGACCGCCAAGGCGATGCCCACATACAAATCGCATCGCGGCCAGCAGATCATTCAGCTCGACGGTGTCGTGCGGATCAACGCCGGCGCCAAGCTGCACAGCAAGATCGCCGTATCGGCGGCGCCGCGCCGAGAGGCCGTCCGCGTGGCGATGACGCCGCTCGAGCCCAGCCGGATCAGCGAGGAAGAGCTCGATTTCATCGCGCGACGGCTCGATGGTCTGCCTGTGCTGCGCGGCGATCTGGTGCGGGCGGCGCTGTTCTCGGCTGGGCATCGCGATTTTCGCGTCACGAGGACCGAGCCGGAGGGGCCGGTGATCGTTCATCCCGACACGCTTCTCGTCATCGACAAGGAGATCGGGCGGGAAAAAAGGGCGGAGAACGCCAGAAACGACGTGGAGGGAGTCGTCACCTATGACGATCTCGGCGGCATGGAGCGCGAGCTCGAGAAAGTTCGGGAGATGATCGAACTGCCGCTCACTCATCCGGAAGTTTTCGACCGGCTCGGCATCCGTCCGCCTAAGGGCGTGCTCCTGCACGGCGCGCCGGGCTGCGGTAAGACCTTGCTGGCGCGCGCCATCGCGCATGAGACAAACGCCGCCTTCATCTATGTGAGCGGTCCCGAGATCATCCAAAAATTCTACGGCGAGAGTGAAGCGCGACTGCGCAAGATATTTGACGATGCGAAGACGCGTGCGCCCTGCATCGTTTTCTTCGACGAGATCGATGCGGTCGCGCCAAAGCGCGAGAAAGTCGAGGGAGAGGTCGAGAAACGCGTGGTTGCGCAGCTTCTGGCGCTGATGGACGGGCTCGAGAGTCGCGGCGAGGTCATCGTCATGGCGGCGACCAACCGTCCCGATAGCCTTGATCCCGCACTGCGTCGTCCGGGCCGCTTCGACCGAGAAATCACGATTTCCGTGCCGTCCAGGCGGGGCCGGCGGGAGGTTCTCGAAATTCATTCGCGTGGAATGCCTCTCGCCGCCGATGTCGATCTCGATCGCCTAGCCGAGGCCGCGCATGGGTTCACCGGGGCCGATCTCGCGGCGCTCTGCCGGGAGGCGGCGATGGCCGCCCTCCGACGCAATCTGCCGATCCTATCGCCCGACAAGGGGCCTGTTCCTTACGACGCTTTGCTGGCGATGGAGGTCACGATGGAGGATTGTTCGGCCGCGCTGTCGGAGGTGGAGCCGTCCGGCCTACGTGAGTTCACGATCGACGTACCCAATGTCGGCTGGGAGGAGGTCGGAGGGCTCGACACCGTCAAATCGGCTCTGCTCGAGGCGATAAACTGGCCGCTATCGCAACCCGATCTCTTCGAGAAAATCGGGCTCCAGGCGCCGCGCGGCATCTTGCTCTATGGACCGCCCGGCAATGGCAAGACATTGGTCGTCAAGGCGCTCGCCACGCAGGGCAATCTCAATTTCATCAGCGTCAAAGGGCCGGAGCTGCTCTCCAAATACGTCGGCGAATCCGAACGGGCGGTGCGGGATCTCTTCGCCCGCGCCCGCCAGTCGGCGCCCTGCCTGGTCTTTCTCGACGAAGTCGATGCGCTCGCGCCGAGCCGAGGGTCGGACGAGCGATCGCCGGTGACGGATCGGGTCACGAGCCAGCTTCTCACGGAGCTCGACGGGGTCGAGGCGCGCAAGGACGTATGGGTGATCGCCGCCACCAATCGTTCCGACATGCTGGACGAGGCGCTGCTGCGTCCGGGCCGGCTTGATTATCATATCGAGGTGCCGAGGCCGGACGTGACGGCGCGAAACGCCATATTGGATGTGCATCTTCGGCGTCGACCGATCGACCCGGCGGTCGATATCGAGGATCTGGCTCGGCGCACGGAGGGCATGTCCGCCGCCGAGCTGCGCTTTTTTTGTGATCGCGCCACGATGAATGCACTCCGCCGCATTTTTCCGTCCACTAGCAACGCCGGGCGAGCGTCCGTCGCCAATATTCAGCTCCAGCAGGAAGACTTCGAGCACGCTCTCGCCAATCCGGTCCGTCGCGCGTCGATCCGTGCGACGCCTTGATCGCGGTGGCGCCGCGATCCCCCGCTGATCGTGAGGATGGAATCTTTTGACGTCCCATTCGTCCAATTCGGTAGATGGCGGCGGAGTGCGCCCGTCTCTCGCCCAACCATACGGGAGTGCTGGACGAATGCCCCCAAACTTCCCCCTTCCCGACGGCGAAGGAGGAACTGTGCCGAGTAGGCCCGGGGAATTTCACCCCGAGCCCCTCACAGAACCGGACGTGATACTCTCGCATCATCCGGCTCGTGCCATCGCACGAAGGCTGCCGCCTTCCGTTGAATATTCGGACTCCTCCCAGCGAAGCCGGTTGGTCCGTTTTCAACGGCGATGACCCGCCCCCTTCGCTCCACGAGCATTACACCCGCTTCGACGCTACTACGGAGCAGTCCGCCCCTCTCCAGCGCTTTGGTACTTTCGGCGTCGCAGTGGGAGCCGCTTGCGCCTTTTCCCTTTGCATCGCTGGCAAGGTTCTCACGTTCCATACGAAAGCCTGATTGAGATTCGCGCCGCCTACATGCCGGATGCCGCTCGGGCCGTTTCAGGCACCTCCCGAGCTCGTCCCGGAGGAAGGGTCAGCCCCCGGTTTCGACATCGCCTAATCCGCTTTCGACACTTCATCGACGGTTTGCTTGCGCTCGCCTCTCTCAATCGTGCCTGCCGGAATCTGGTTCCGACTTTTCCGCAACGTTCACCACCGGCGCTTTTGGCGACAGCAGCTTGCGGTGGCTTGAGATCAGCACCTGATCGCCGACCTCGAAGGGCCTACCTTCATCTCCCATATAGTTGCGCGCCGCCGTGTGGACCGGCGACGCTCGTGACACAAGACCCTTAGCGGACCCTCGACGGGGCTCCGTTCAAGCATCCGCTGAGGGTTGGCCCGCTCTACTGCTCGGCTCCGCAGCCCGATAGGAATGCGGACATCTCCGCGCACTGGGCGGCGTCGAGCGCATAGACATGCGGCATCTCGAAAGCGAAGCAGAAGCAAAAGACGGGCTCGGCCCCGCGCCGGTCGGTCCTCATGCGGATCGGCTTGCATCCCCGGATAATCTGGAAAAAGTGCTGGCTGTTATAGTCTTCTAGCTCTGGGACGCGCCCAGGATCGGCGGCGAACCGCCCTCCGAAATCCCGGAAATGCCGGACCTCTGCATCGTCCAAGGGAACGTCGACGCGCTCGCGACTTGCGTCGCAACGGATGTGAACCGTGGGGCCGCCGCGATCGGTCGTTCTGATCTCGAAGCGCACAACGCTCCCGTCGAACAGCCGGAAAACTTTCGCTTCAAGAACCTTTTCCTCGGATTCGCTCCCGAAGATCAAGTTGAGGACATTATCAACGAATGAGCCCATGATTGCGCGATCCTTTCGTCCGAGGTGGGCGGCGCGGCCGAGATCAAATCGTATCAGCATGTAACGCAATTCGCCTCACACGGCTGCGCGCCGGTCAGTTTCGGCATATCGCATCGCCGGTGTAAGTCCGAATAGAAACGTGACCCCTCTAGCATTCGGAAACTCAAACGTTCGGCGCGCCGATCGGCGTCGAAACCCCACGCCGGTTTATAGGCGAGATCAGGAAAGTCAGTTGAAGCCGCGATCAGACCCGAACCTTTAGTGCGAACGTCCGGTTATGGCGCCACCTACCCGTTCGGGACGGCGAAGAGGAAACACTGACCACAGCGGTCATTTCCGGCGCTCCGCACAGGTCGGTATCCGCAGCCGTCCAGAGGCGTTGGCGTCGCCTGAAAGCCGGTATAGCGACTTGACGGCACTCCAGGCTGTCCGATACTCTCTATTCCAGCGGTGCAGGCCGCTCCTGGGTCCGCGGGAAGGGTTCAACCCACCTGTTCTCCAAGCGGACCGATTGCCAGCCCTTTGTGCTGCCGTTGCTGCGGACCTTCGGCGAAGATAAGCACGGAGGTCTGTGATGAAGACGCTGCCCCTCAGGGCTAATCTCGACCATTTGAAAAAGCAGGCAAAGACTTTGCTGCGGCGTTATCGCGACGGCGATTCGAGCGCAATCGCCCGTTTTGCCGAAAGTCTGCCCGCGGCCGCAAATCGGAATTCGGAGCAAACGAAGGCGCTTCGCCTTCGCTTGCACGATGCGCAGTCATGCATCGCGCGCGAATATGGTTTCGCTTCGTGGGCCGACCTCAGCTTGCATGTAGAAGCCGGCACGTTCGCGCAGGGCGAACAGGCGTCACTGGTAAGCCGCTGGCTGGCGCTCGCTTATGGAGGCGATGTCACCGGCAATTTTGACGCCGCACGACCGAGCCTCGCGGCTCGGCTCTGGCTGGACCACCCGGAGCTCTTCGCGGGGAATGTCTATAGCGCCTGCGCCGCCGGAGACCTCGCGGCGATCACTCAGGCAATCGCCGTCAATCCCGAATGGATTAATCGACCGGACGGTCCGCTCAACCTTCCGCCCCTTGTCGCCGTGACACATTCCCGCCTCGGACAACTGCCGGAGTTCATCACGCGGCTGCGCGCGTGTGCGCAAGCCCTTCTCGATGCCGGAGCCGATCCTGATCAGAGTATCGGCAATCGGTTCCCGCCAGCATCCCTGGCAGCGCCTGATGATGCTGGGCGGCTCTCCGCCCTGTATGGCGCAGCCGGAGTCAACCGCGACCCGGCGCTGACGGAGATGCTGCTGAACGCTGGCGCTGACCCGAATGACGGTGAATCGCTCTATCACTCGCTGGAAAACCCGGACTGCACGCAGGCGCTGCTCCGCCACGGCGCGCGCATTTCCGGAACCAATGCGATGCGGCGAGCGCTGGATATGCTGGAGCCGGCCGCCCTCGAAATGCTGTTGGCTCACGGTGGCGACCCGAACGAGCCGGCCGGCGAAGGGCCTACGAAAATCTGGGGCGCCCCGCTGCTACGCGCGATCGCGGTGCGGCGATCGTCCCGCCACATCGCCGCGCTGCTCGCGGCCGGAGCCGATCCTCGGGCGCAGACGCCTAGCGGCGTAAGCGCCTACCGACTGGCTATGCAAGTCGGACTGGCCGAGGTGGTAGAAGTGCTGCGCGCCGCCGGAGTGGCGGAGGCCCTTGCGTCGGACGAGGCCTTTGTCGCGGCCTGCGCTCGCGCCGACGGCGTCGAGGCGCAACGCATTCAGATGGAACATCCGGATCTGCCGGAGTCTCTCCCGATGGAGCTGCTGCGGCTCATGCCCGATTCGGCAGCCTGGGGGCTCAAAGAAGCAGTCATGGTCATGGTCGAACGTGGCTGGCCGATCGACGCGCGAGGTGGAGATTGGGATGCGACGGCTCTGAACCACGCCGTCCTGCGCGGAGACGCGGAACTGACGGGCTTCCTTCTCGCGCACGGCGCGAGCTGGCGCGAAGGGCATGGCTACGGCAGCGACGTGCTCGGCACCCTGTCCTGGGCGTCGATCAACGAACCGACAGGGATCGACGCTCCCGACTGGGAGGGTTGCGCGCGCGCGATTGTCGCACATGGACTTCCCAGGGCGGAACGCGATCCGTCGAACCCTGGACGCATTTTGATCGATGGTCGGCCCATACGCTTTTCTGAAGGTGTCGCGGACGTCTTGTTGGGAAGCAGCCGCGCACCGTCTGAACCAAATTGAGCGCAACCGTGAGGATCATCGACAGACACCTGCCGGGCCGGAAGCTCGCAAGTGTTCGTCGGCCCGGATTCGTTCAGTCGTTTGGGTAATGCTGCATCGCGGGCCGCGCGCGGGACTCGATCTTTTTGTACAGCGAATATCCGCGAGATCAGGCAAGAGCGGAATCTATCGTTTCGTGCATCGAATGGCCGCAAATGGCGCATCCTCGCCGTTAACGAACGCGAGAAGTTTGTTCGAACGTCACGCCACGAGCGCCCTGAACGCGCGTCAGTTCGCCGAACTTGATGTGTTCGAAGTTGGTTCACCCAGGCTAGCGTCCTATGATCCACGAATGAGAGCGCCGCATTCATCTCAGCGGGGAGTTGGACACCATGGGGAAAACCAAATGCGAAGGGTGCGGCCGTCAGACGCCGAGCTTCGAGATCGTCGAATATGGTTCGATGGAAAACGGATACAAACAGCTTTGCCGCCGCTGTTTCAATAGCGAAGCGGCCGCCGCCGCCGGCCTCAAAGACTTCGAGCATGTGGAATTTGACCCCATACGTCTGAAAGACAGCGGAGGAAAGGTCCATGAATTCCATTTCCGTACATTCTTGTTTGGGACTGGCGTCGCTTTGGACGCGTTCGAACTTCGCAAGGGAGCCCCGGCGGGCTACCAGTTCCAAGTGATTGCAGGCCCCGAAGAAGACCTTCTCGCCATGCTCGGTCGGCTGATCGCAAAGATACAGCGTGCCCTTGCCGTAAAACATCTCGAGGACGGCGAGCACGGTCTGCAGATCGCAAAGGCCGGCGTGGTGCGCGCCCTCATCGACTGGGATCCCGCGACAGAAGGAGCCCTGCCGCTCCTTATCATTGATGGACGGGAGATTTCCTGGGAGGATTTGGGCCGATGCCTGATGTCATTCGAGGGATTCCAGTTCAAGTTGGAGGTGCACGACAAAAGCGATGAAGTTTGACGCTGCTGGGCGCCGAGGAAGACAAGACCAGTGCTGAGGCCGACATGGTTTGGCGAGGCGCAACTTGCGCGGATCCGCTTGTGAATTCCCCATTGACGAAAAAGCGTCCTGCGGTCCCTGATGCCAACACCCTCAGCCAACCCCTCATTTTCATCCAACGGCGAGCACGGCGGCCGTCACTGAGTTTTGCATGATGAACGCCTGGAGGCGTTCCAAGAGCGCGATCAATTTCGGCTCTGGCATTTTCGGATTGGCGCCATAATAGAGGCATCCCTGGTGGAACAAGGAATGGACGCGGCGCTTGGTCGTGTTCCTTTTGAGCAGGCGCTCCATGCCGTGCGCCCCACCGGCTCCGCCGAGCAGGGTCAGCAACAGGAACGCGATGGCGCCAATCAGCAGCTCGGTCTTCTCGTCCGCGCCGAAAAGCCCCTCGGTCTGCCGCGCGTCGTCCGCCAACCTATTTCGGCGCCCCCGTGCCGACTTGGCTGGGCGTGGCGCCAGAAGCGGAGGCCCGGTCCGGCGCGGACTTTGGTCTAGCCGCAGGGGCCTTCGGCGGCCAGTCCCGGCTTCGCAGACATCGAGGAGCGCGAATTGACATTCTCGCGCTACGCCTTTCCGTCCGCCACCACTCGCGCGGCCTTGATCCTGTCGCGAAGAAAGGCGAGGCGGCGTTTCGCGTTGGTCGCTTCCTGCTCGGTAACGAATTGCGTCACCGCGCCGTCGAGATCGATGCGCGGAGCTCCAGGAATCATCCCGCGCAAATAATCGAGGCCCGTCACATAGACCCAGAGAGCCTTTCGCACCTTCGGCAGATCGAGATCGGGACGGCGCTCGAGGATATCGCTGTGAATGCCGATCGCTACCGCTGGCCGGCCGCGGACGTCGCGCGGCTTGAAGCAGGCTGGAAAGCTCATGACCAGCTCGGCGAGCACGGCATGACTTTCGCTCGCCGGGATTTTACGGGATCGCGCTCTGCTCTCGAACTCGAGAAGGAGCCGCTCGGCCTGCCCGATCTCTTCGGATGTGATCGCGGCTCGCACGACGCCATCGAGATCGACGCGCGGCGATCCGGCGATCACGCTGCGGTATATTCCGGACCAGCGGTGTAGACCTGCAGCGCCAGGCTCAGCGGGGCGGGATCGATGTGAGGCCGGTGGAGGAGGATGTCCGCTTCCACCCCGATGGCGAGCGGCGGTTGGCCTTTTGCGCCATGCGGTTTAAAGGAGGCGGGGAAGGCCTCGATCAATTCATCGAGAAGCGCGCGAACTTCGGCATGAGAGCGCTTTTGCGCCTCCCGGTCGATCGAGCGCCGCGATTGGTCTGCTGCTTGGCTCTCTGTCGTGTCGGTCATGAGGACCCGTCTTCGAGATTGGCGAAATTTTCAATGACTAGCCAACGGGTTCGCTAGATCGCGATTCATTATGATCGAGCGCGCGGGCCGCACCGTCCCGGTCGCAATCGCGCGGCGCCGCTAAGGTCGCGCGCCGCCGGCCGCTCGAGAGTTTCCCGCGAATTCTCCCTGCATTGCAAGACCGTCCCGTGATCGGGAAATTTCGATAGAGATACGCGCACCTCCATGTTCGGCTCGGGACGTCTTCCAACACGAGGATCCCATGTCCACAGTCATATTTCGTCCAACCCATCGCGGCGATATACGCCATCGAAATATGTCCAGGCTCGCAACCGCTCTCTTGCTGGCGTCCGCCGTCCCCGCCTTCGCCGGCGATCCTGTTCCCGTTACCGAGAGAGGTCTCCCGCAAACAGTGCATCCGACCTATCAGGAAAAAGGCGCGCCAAATTTCTCCTATCCGACCGGCTCGACAGATGTCGGGTCCGGGGGAGGCAACAATCCCGGCGGCGGCAATATCGACTACACGGCTTGCAGCGGCTGCGATCCGCTGCAAACGATGAACGCTCAGTCTTGGGGCGGCCAAGCGTGCGACGCCGCCACGACGGTCGGCGTCAGCTGCGCGTCGCTCGCCGCCACCTGCGTCATGGAATCGGGCTGCAAAAACGTCCAGGGCGCCGGAACCGTCTCCGGGGCGTTTCAAATGACCAATGCGACTTACACGGAAACGATCAATCAGGCGGCGGCGGACAATCCGAACGCAGGGATCGACACGAGCCTCGCCGGGAAAAACGATCCCGCCAATCAAGCCTGGGGCGCCGCACAATACGAGTACAATGGCGCAACGTACCTACAAGATAACGGAGTCCAGGATCCGACATTCATTGACGTGAGAGGCTATTATCAGTTCGGCCCGGGCCCTTCCGTCAACTTGGCGAAGGCCAACGACAGCGACAACCTCGAAGGAATTGTTCATTTGCCGCCTCAGACGATGGCCGCGAACGGCATTACGCCAACGACGACGGTCGGCGATTGGCGTCAATCCATCGCCAACAGAGTCGGCCCCACGGCCGGACAGTCCGTCTTGAATTAGCCGTAACGCGAAGGGAATAGTATCATGATCTCATTAATCAATCCGATCCTCGCCGCAAGTTTCCTTGTGCTTCAAGCGGGCGGCGCCGGGAGCTTTACGCCAGTTAGGCCAATCGAGGGTTATAAGTGTTTGAGAGTCCACATCCCGGAAGAACGTAGATTTGATCCCAGCGCGGTGCCTCTGGTGTTCGCGGCTCCGACCGAGGCGTCGAAGCTAATTGGACATAGTGGAGTGGCCGCGTTCGTAAAATGGCCCTTGAACGAGGTCGATGGTTTCGTCGAGATAATTTGGGGAGATCACGGCATAAAAGCCTGGATCCATAAGGACGTCCTTCGGCCCTGGCGAACGAAGTGGACTCCACCCGGACCAGCGTCCGAATGCATCCCGACACTGATGTCGAACGGGATGATCGGAATCGGCAACGCGATCCCGTATAAACATCAGTAGCGGTCTGCCCTCCCAAACGACGTCGCCACTTGACAGCGATTTCCGCTAGTGGTTCGCTGATTCTGCAAGTGGATCGGCTAGGGCTTTCGGGACGGTGACGTTCCGGAAGCCTTTCTTGTTTTACGCGACGAAACTTCTGATCGATCGTCTGAAAACTGCTGCGCGGCGGCATATTCTTCGTGCTGCTCAACAAGCGCGCTCAGCGCTGCGAGGGCACGCAGACAACATCCATTTTACGGGAAATGCGCCTTCAGCTCCATATAGGCTCCGTGAAGGGAGAGAAGTCTTCACCGCCGACGCTCGACCCCGGTCTAGGGAGTGCGCTCTCCAGTAACTCATCGAACTCTCCGATGTGGCGAACGTAGGCGGCGTCTCGACCGAAAAGAAGGCCACGTTTCCGTTTCGACTCTCTGTTTCATATCAGACTCTCTTTTACGTCAGAGTCGTTGCTGCCGTGGCCAACAGAACCGACACGCATCGATGTTGAAGCGCTTCGGCGCGAATGTTTCGAAATGCGCCACGTCGACGCCGAGCGGCGAATTATGGGTGCGGCGAAATGACTCACTCGACACCGATTCGCGATTTCGATGCGCTCTGCAGACTAACTCTGGAAAGGCGTGAGTCCTGAAGGCAAGTTACGGCGCAAGCGTTGGCATGGCGACGACTCTTGAAGCAGAAACAGCGGGGTATTGCGTAGGGGAGATGTTGCTGTATTCTCGAGACCGAGACCTGTGACGAAGGCGGCGCGCGCGGTTCCTACCCCCTCCCTTTGCGTGTGCGTCTATTCCGATCAGCGAAACCAAAAGTGACGGCGCGATGTTATGCGTCAGAGCGATATCTTTTATGGAGCAGGGGGAGGCATTATTTTCAGCAGGGTGCGGCGAAATGGCGAAGCACGAACGAATTGACGACGCTGCCGTCGACAAAGCCTGTCCGATGACACTCGAACAGCAATGCGATCACCTCATCCAATTGGTGTTCACTCGCTATGGCAGCATGACGACGATCATTGCCCGCGTCGCGGCAGATGACGATATCGACCGCCGCTTTGTCGAGCTCGCTGGCATTCCACCGCGAACTCGCGACGACCTGCTGGCGAAAAAGGCATTGGCGACCGCATATACGGAATTGTTTGTCGGAAGGCCGAATGTCCTGACCGAGCTTTTGAAATCGATATGTGACGATTTCGAAGCGATCACATAGTCTGCGCTTTGGGTTCGCGCAGAATTTGCAGATGCTGGTGGTCGAAAGGAGACCACCATGAAATCGCATTCGGTTACGATCGCCGCGATACTCGCCGCGACGCTCGCCCTGAGCGAACCAGGGACATCATGGGCTGGAACAGAGAACGACGCGGGTGGGTCAGGAGGCCCGCCCGTGTCCGAATTGGAGAAGGGCGCCGCGAGCGTGGCTCTCGGCGCATCGAAGCTTTCACCCCTTGCAACGGAATTCATCGAGCGGACGCCGGCCCTCAATCATCTCGCGAAAGCCGGCGCGCAGCTGTTCGATGCGGGGCAAGCGCATGGCCTGCGCGCGGTGGTCGCGCGGCAGGGCGAAGAGTTCATGATCTTGCAGGTCATGCCGGACGGCGAGGCGATCGTCGCGGGCGTGCAGACCGATTTGTCGGCAGATCTGCTGCTGACGATTGCCGGACGAAGCGAGCCACGAGTAACTGAGCTCGGCGTGAGCCACGGGATGCGTGGGCTGTTCGTGCGTAATGGACGACAGTTCCAGGTGTTCTACGTCACGCCGGATGGCGAGCGGGTGATCCCGGGCGTGATGTGGGACGCGAGCGGAAAAAACATCACGCGTGAACAAGTCACGCCGCTGCCCGAGGTGGCGCCGACCGTGACGATCGGCGGCGAGAAGGAGACTGGAGCCGTAAACAGCGCTGGGCGCAGCAAGACCACCTCGGCATTGGAGGCCGCCCATAGCGCGACCTTCGGAACGATCGGCTCCGAGGCCGCGCCGAAGATCTACGTGTTCATCGATCCGTTGTGCGGATATTCCGTCCGCGCTCTGCAGCAGTTGCAGCCGTTCGTTGCGGCCGGGAGAGTGCTGGTCGCGATCATACCCGTGTCGGTGTTGGACTACGAGGACGACGGCCGGAGCACCAAGAGCGCGTTGGCGATGTTGAGCAAGCCCGCCGATCAAATGGCGACGGCCTGGTCGCGTGGTGATTTGAACGGGCCGCCCTTGAACGGAGCAGAAGAGCTGCTTCGACGCAACATGGCGATCGCCGAAGCGATCGGGCTGCGCGGGACGCCGACGGTGATCTGGCGCAAGCAAGACGGCTCCGAGGGGCGCGTTGATGGACTACCGGAGGATTGGAATGCGGTGATCGCGTCGATAGGGAGTGAGAGCCATGCGGCGCGATAGATGGAAGCCGAAGCGATCGGACACACCGAAACGAATCTCGCCGCTAAACAGAGCGTGGAACGGGGTGAAGTGGATCGGCTCCATACCGGGACGTGCGTTCCCGAAGCACGAAGTGACCGAAGGAGGCCGTGTTTTGACGGGATTGCTCGCCGGGGTTCGTCGTGGCCTGCGGCGCGATTCACGGTTCAGAGTCGATGAAGATCGCCACTTCAACCTCGAGGCGACTGCGTTTCTCCACGGCATGAAAGTGTGGCAGGTCGAGAGCCTTTTGCTACGCCGTCGCCGGCAGACCGCACTCTCGGCCTATATCTTTTTCGGCGCGGGTTGGGTGCTGTTCTTCTACTGGCTGTTCGAGATCGCGGTCACGCCGTGGACGTCTTGGAACATTGCGCCGGTGCTGGAATTCGCACCGTTCTGCTTGTTTCTCTTTCTGACGGCGTTCCAAAGCGGACTGCAAAATTATCAGCTCAGAACACGGCGGCTGGCGACGGCGTGGGAATATCTCACCACGTCCGAGCGATTTTGGCCGAGCTGAAACGCGCTCGCATCCGCAACTCGACGCCGCCGAAGTCGCCGGCGGCGTCGACGACCGCGCCGAGAAACGCATGGCGCGCTGCAATTCCGGTGCCGTCGCGGGAGTGGTTGGAATTGGGTTGGCGTAGTCTCCGGGGCGCTGAACCCAACTGATTCCAGCGTTGGAGCGCTGGAAGGAGACCACGCCATGACGAAGGATACCACGAAGACGGCGGCTGTCGCGGCCGACATCATGCTTTTCGACAATTGGTTCGACCCGATCGAGAACGGCGTTCGCGAGCGCGTGCGCGGCTTCATCGAGACGATGCTGGAAGAGGAATTGGAGAGCGCGCTGTCGCGGCCGCGCTACGCACGCCGCAAAACGGGCTCGGACGAAGACGCCGCCGCGACCATCGTCGGCTGCCGGCATGGGCATCGCAAACGTGCGCTGACGGGCACGTTCGGAAAGACGGAGATCGCCGTGCCGCGAGCCCGCATCCAGGGCGAGAACGGCAAGACCAGCGAGTGGAAGAGCGCGTCGCTCGGGGCCTATCAGCGCCGCACCAAGGCCGCCGACGCCTTGATCGCCGGCGCCTATCTCGCCGGGACCAACACGCGCCGCGTGCGCCGCGCGTTGAATGCCGTTTTCGCCGGGGCGGTCGGGAAGGATGTGGTCAGCCGCGCCTGGCGCAAGGTGAAAGGCGATTGGGATGCCTGGAACAAGCGTTTGCTCGGCGAGGAGCCGATCGTGCGCCTCATTCTCGACGGCACTGTCGTGCGCGTCCGGCTCGATAAGAAGGCCACTTCGATCTCGCTTCTGGTCGCGCTCGGCGTGCGGCGGGACGGGCAGAAGGTTCTGCTCGCGATCAAGAACATGGGCGGAGAAAGCGAGGCGGCTTGGCGGGCGCTGCTCGACGATCTCGTGAAGCGCGGCATGCAGACGCCGGAGCTGGTCATCGTCGACGGCGCGCCGGGTCTCGAGAAGGCGCTGGCGGCCTTGTGGTCCGATATAGCGGTTCAGCGCTGCACGGTGCACAAGCATCGAAATCTCCTCGCTCACGCGCCGGAGCGGCTGCATGAGGAAATATCGAACGACTACAAGGATATGATCTATGCCGACACGAAGCAGGAGGTCGAAGCGAAACGCAAGGCGTTCATCCGGAAATGGCGGCTGAAGCACAAGCCCGTCGCCGACAGCCTGGAGGAGGCCGGCGACAAGCTCCTCACCTTCACGCGCTTTCCGCCGAGCCAGTGGAAATCGATCCGCACCTCGAATGCGATCGAGCGATTGCATGAAGAGTTCAAGCGACGGATCAAGACGCAAACCGTGCTGCCGAGCGCCGACACCGCCGCCATGTTGTTCTGGGCGCTGTTGGCGTCGGGTCAGATCACCATGCGAAAGGTCGCCGGTTGGCAGAGCCTCGCCGAGCGGCCCTCCGATCAGCCTATTGATCTTGCCGCTTGATCGGATATCCTCGATTGCCTCGGAGCTGCGTCAGCCAATTTCAACACGATCCGCGACGGCACCGCAATTCCGATCAATCTCCAGCATGGCGAAAAAGGCTCGGGCGATGCCCAGTTTTTATCCGCGCATGGCCCGACGCATTTGGCCTGCAACGGCGAGCGAGGCCAGCTCGCTCGCGTGCCTCGGCCGATCGGCGGACGATCGCGTGCGGCCCACGATCAGAACGTGCCGGGAGGCGCGTTGCGGGAGCCCCCCGCCACGCCGGTCGCCCATGGCGCCGATTCGTAGTTGGGCCGGGTAGCCTGGGTGGAAGGTTCCGCCGGCTTGACCACGGATCCGCTCCTATCGATCACCGGCGGCCTCCATGTGGCGTTGGCCTCGCCATAAGCGGCGTAGGGGTCGTAGAATGGATGCCTGACTGTGGGGGCGGGAGGCGCGTCGTAATCGGCTGGGGCGTGGACATTTCCCGAGGAACACGCCGCGAGCGGGAGGGAGAGGCAAATCAGTGGGAGGAAGAGCTGTCGCATGAGGGTCTCCTGTGCGAAACCATCATGCGACGAGGCTGCGCGAATGCCGTCATGCTATCTGAAGTGGATCACGTCTTGAGTGCTCGCCACAGAGCGGCGATTCGTGGCCCCAGAGCGTCAGGGCGGCAAAGGATCTCGCCCTTCGACCACGCATCAATCATTTGATAGACGATAGACTTGAGTTCGGAATACTCTGGACGCTCTGCCTTGCCTTGTTCTGCCGCCTTGAGCAGAGACCAAAGACATTCTTCCAGACCGCTTTTGAACTTCTGTGTATTCAACAGTTTCCTGGAAGTCTCTTCGCCATGACTATCGGAGTTGGCCAGAGACTGTCGCAGGGATTCATTTTCGGCGACGAGCTGAGCATTGCGCTTCCGCTCCTTGTTGAGGAGGTCCATCCAGGCGTTGAAATCTTTGATATGGATCGAACGCCAGCCGGCGCGATACTCCGCGTCCTGCTGGACGTTGAGATTGCGCAGGGCCGCCTGCTCACCTTCGTAGTAGCCGGTGTCTTCGCCCTCGCGATAGCCGTCGGACTTGCCGCTCGAATAGCCGCTCGAGCGACCCACCGCATACCAAAGCATACCGTTTCCAGAGCCAGGTTCGTCGTCGTCGCGCATCTCAGCCGTCCTTATTATGATCTCCGACGTCCGTCTGGGCGCTCAAGGTCGAGTCGACGCTCCCGCCCTTCGCGGAGCTATCAGTGGGGCCAGTGATACCCTTTCGCGGAGAGGACAACGCAGGGGTCGACGATGACCCTACACCATTGCGGCCTTTTTGTCGTGCTGCCCCTTTCAGCTGATTTCTTGCGTAACCGTCGAGCGTCTTGATCGTCCCCTCGGTGCCGGTCCACGCGGCCGCCTTGCTGAACTCGTCCATATCGACACGGTTCGCCGGCGAGAAGCCGAGCATCTTCGGCACATGATGCGGGATGAGCGAGATCAGTCCGAAGGCTTTGATCGCGACCACGATATGCAGCAAGACGAAGATAGCTAGGAGCACAACGAGTCCGATCAGATTGGTGACGAACCAGCCCTTCTCGAGAACGAAATGCACGGCGACTCCAAAGCTTATCCGGATGAGCCAGGAGACCGACGAGAACACGAAATAGCCGGCGAAGAGCCCGAGGAGCATGAGGACCGGCCGGAAGAGCACGTTGAACAGTAGCTCATAGACCTGGATGGCGCGACCATGCAGGCCCTCGCCCTCGAATGTCATATGGGCGACCATCATGAGCGGAACGGCGATCACCGCTTCGATCACGAGGATCAGATAGCCGGTCACGCCGGCGATCCACATCACCCAGGGGATGAGCGGCAGCACATAGGCGATCATGATGCCGGGAATGAGAAGCGCCAGGAGACCGAAGAACAAGGGCGTCAACAGCGCCTTGAAGACGTCGGAGACCGTGGCGAGACCGGCGGCGGCGGCGGCCCCGGCGAAATTGCCGGTGAGCAGCGAGAAGGCCGCCGCTCCCGTCTGAACGGTCCCGGACGACGCGGCGATCGCGAGCCCATAAGCCGTCAGCGCCGCGGTCATGAGATATTGGCCGAGCGTGATGAGCGAGCCGAAGGGGTCAGACCACTGGTTCGATGTCGGAGAGATGCTGTTCGCGATATAGTTCAAGAGCGGCTCGTTGAGATTGATCGAACGGAAAACGCGCTCGATCCAGGAGCCGCCTTCGCGAGCCGCAGCATTTCCGAACGTGTCGGCGTTACCTGCAGGCGGGTTAGCCCCGTCGGCGGTGTTCACATACGTGCGCAGCTGCCCGAGAAAATTGTCGCTGGCTTGGATCAGCGGCGCGAGATCTGTCTTGAGCGCATTGCTCCAGCCGCTGTAGCTCGGGCCGTTGACGATCGGCAGATCGTTGAGCAGCGACAGCGTGCGGCCATTCAGCTGAGCGAAGGTCAGATAATAGGACCCGGCGGACGCCCATCCGAGCGTCGACAGATCGGTCGTCGTGTTGTTGATGAGACCGAGCTTTCCGGCCCGCGCATCCTGGGGTTTGATGGCGTTCTGCAGCTGCTTCTGAATGTCGCTCGCCGCAGAGGTGAGCTGCTGCGTGTAGTCGCGGGTCGCATTCTGATAGGCGGCGAGCAGCGGAGTGAGCGCCGAGGTCTGTTTGGTCTGCCAATAGCTTTTCGCGACACTCTCGGCAACGGGACGAATATCCGATGTGATGACGTTCTGGAGAATTTCGTTCTGCTTTGCCGTCATGTCGGTATTGACGCCGGCGATGGGCTGCTGCGCGCCGGAGGGCTGGTTGACCGTGATCGTGCCGCAGCTGGGCGAGCCGGTCTGATTGCCCGGGGACAGCGAATAGGCCCAGGTGGTCGAGCCGGAGACGAGCGTCGGCGTCGGGGCTGGCGCAATCTGCGGGTTGGCGGTCGCTTCATTGACGAAGGCCCGGCAGAGCTCGTTCTCCATGACGCCGAGAACGATGTTTTTCGTGCCGGGGACGATCGGCGTGGCGATGACCATTGCATCGGGTCCGATGGCCTTGATCGCGAATTTGAAGAGCGATCCCGCCATGCCGATGCCCCACATGGAGGTTTGGACGACGGCGGCCTGACCGATCGAGAACCCAGACGCTATCGGGAACATCATGATGGCGGCGAAGCCGATCCTCACGACGAACATAGAGGTCATCGCGTTGGTGAGGAGATTGCTGGTCTCGGCGGTGCGATAGATATTCCAGATGGTCAGGTAGCACACATAGAACATACCGAGCGCCATGGAGAAGCCGGTGAAGCGCCCAAGCAACTCGCCGATGACGGTGGCGGCGGAACCGGTGCATGTCGCGGACTGCCCGGCGCCGCTGCAACTGCTACCGTTGATCGGGAATACCGCTTTGATGACTTCCGCGGCCCAGTCGAGGCCTGGATCCAGGGCAGACCAGCTGACGTCGTAGTTCGGCGCCGCCAGGGTGGCGGATTGGGCGAGCGCCGGGGCGGCGCAAGCCACGGCGAAGAGAGCGATCGAGAGAGTGGGAAAGGTTCGGCGTGACATGGCGTCCTCGCGTGCAGATTGGTCAAAGCAATTTCGGGGGACGAAAAGGAGCCATCACGGTCCCGGGCTCGGGGAGGGCCGCGCTTCGGGATCGCGGTGAAACACGGCTTTGATTTTTTCGAGGACTTTTTCGACGATCTCGCGGGCCTTTTCGCCGAGATGCTCCAGCATGCTGCCGTCGCCCTCATGCCTGGGAATGGAGGAAGCGGCCTCGCCGACGGCGGCGTCGAGCTTCTTGAAATGATCGGTCCAGTTCGAGGCGTTTGGATGGGAGCCTAGAGCCGAAACGACTGCTCCTCGGTCCTTGCCGTATTGCCTAAGAGCATCGGCGGCTCGATCGTAAGCAGCGCCGAACGTATTGTTCTCGGAAATTGCTGCCTTGAGCTCCTCGCGCAGTCCTTCGAACCGGCCTCCAGCCTTCATGCCCTCGATTACAGCGCTCATGCCGCCCCTATTATTGGCGGCGGCGTCCTGGATGCGATTGAGGATCGAGGCGCCCGGCGCGTCTCGAAGGGCGCTCATTGCGTCGAGGGCCGCTCTGCCAGACGTATCGGCGGCGTGCAGCAGCGAGTCGTCGCGTTTCGATTGCATGCGCGTGTTCTCGAACTTCTGCAGGCGGCGTTGGACGTCTTCGGTGTTCGCCTGCTTCTCGCGCGCCGATGGCTCACGCGGCTGTTGCGCGCCTGGCTGCATTGCCGCTTGTGACGATGGCGTTGCGGCCTCCAGAATTCGGCCGATCGCGCTGGCGGAGCGCCCGACCACCCCGAGGGCCTTTCCGAACACGCCGCCCACCACGATCTTTTCCTGCACGAATTGCACTTCGTGTTTCGTGATCGGATCAGTCTCGTCAGGGTCCGGCGCTTCCGACGATGCCGGGGTTTTCGGAGCGTTGGGAGCCGTGGCCGGCGAGGCGGGCCGAGCGGCCGAAGCAGCAAGATTGCGGTCGTCATTGGCGGGCGTCGAGGGGGCCGGAGCGCCGCGCGAAGCAGGCGCCGGACCTTCGGACGCAGGAGCTACGGGAGACTTCGCCTGTGCGTTCGGCTCGTGAGCAGTCTCTGAAGACGTCGATGCGCGCGCCGTCGATGGAGCCGCAGCGTCGAAAGCCGCGATCTCGATTTTGCTTCTATCCGCGAGCGCGGACGGCGTGTTCGCCGTTTCGTCTGCCGGCGTGTTGCGTGACGCTACGCTCGGCTCCGCCAGCGTCGCGGAAGCCGGCATATTGCGAGGCGATTCATCGGCGACCGGGGGAGCCGTCCCAAAACCCTCGGGCTCCGATGGCCGTGCGGCCTCGACCGCAGCGTGATCGGAACTCGCGAACCGGGAGCCAGCCCTCGGGTCATCGAAGGCGTCGATCTCGGCCTGTCTCACGGGAATGCCCCGCGTTTCCGCGGCGGCTTCGGGAAAGGTCGGCTGCGCGCCGGCCAACGCGACAGCAGACGCGGGAGAGTCCGCGATCGGGCGATCGGGCTCGACCGACGGGTTGGCGATCGGCTGCGCGCCCGCCTCTCGGCGTGGCGCGTTCAGCACCTTGAAGGACAGCGCAAATATTTCGCCTTGGACTGCCTTCGTCATCTGGTTCGATTTGGAGGCGATTTCCACCGCCTTCTCGCGAAGCCGTTGGACCAGATCGGGGTCGTCGAGCGTTTGGGTCTTTTCAAGAAGACTGCGCATCTGCTCGTTTTTGAGCCCAGGGCTGGATGCAGCCAGTTGAGTGAGTTGGTCGCGAAGGTCCCTGTCGATGCGCAGCGGTTCGATGCGTTTTTCAGCGTCTTCCAGAGCATAGGCGAGATCCGTTTTGAATTTCGGATCGCGGAGCCGCTCGATGGGATCGTTCAGGAACGCGATGGACACGCGATCGATCCGAGCAGTGAGCTGCGGATCGTGCGCTTCGATGTGCGGCCGGCGGTCCCCGAGCTGGGCAAGCAGCCCGACAGTCGCCATATAGTCGCGGGCGCGCGTGAGCTCTTCACCGATCGTCTTGCGCTCGCGCGGGTTCATTGCGCCGTTCAGCTCGGCGCGCAGCTCCTCGACATGTTGCGCGTTGGGCGCGTCGACGCGCCGCTCGTCAGAAGCAGAGGTCGGATCGGGCTTGCGGGGAGAATTCTCGGGTTCGGTCGGCATGGGATTTTAGCCTCGTGGAACGGAGAAAGAGAGACGGGTTTTGTGAGGTGGAGGACATGGGCCGATCAGTTGGAGAGGTTCGGGGTCGGCAGCTCGACGGCGGGCTTGAGGGTTTGAAGGTCGCGCTCGGCGACCGCGGCCAGCGTCGTGGCGTTGACGCTCGCGTTCTTCATCGCCATCCGGTAGTTCTCTAAAAGCAGGTAATTAGTGACCGCGAGCTCATTGGCGATCTCGCGTTCGACCGCGGCGGGCGTCATGCTCTGCAGCTGCGCCGCCCAATTGACGTCGCTGTATCGGCGATGCACGTCGAGCTGCAGGGCTTGCACCCAGGAGCCGGTATCGACGGCCGTCAGACCTTCGTTCTGCATCTGCTGCTTCTGTGCGGCGTTGAGCGGAATCGAAGGCGATTGAGCGGCTAGGACCTCATTGAGCACGCTGCGCGCCAGTGAGACGCGCGACTCGTATTGGCGTCGCCGAACCGACGCCTCCTTGGCGGTAAGCGACGTCATTTGCGCGCCCCGCTGCGCCGTCGGCACGATCGGCTGGATCAGATTGGTGACGAAATCATTGGCGGAATTGACGCCGTCCTGGCCGTCATAGGTCCCGGTTCCGAACAGCGACGAGGCGCGTTGATCGGCATTTTCCCGTTGCGACGCGCTGCAAAGGCCCGCGGCCGCTTCGTCCGCGGAGCAGTAGCGCGAATAGTGCAGCATATTGATCGCTTCGACAGCCTGGGCGGCTCCATAATAGGAAGGCGTTCCCTTCGCCGCCTCGCCGCGTTGATCCGCGACCGTCTGGATCGCAGTGGCGACTTTCCACGACTGCCCCGCACCGACCGTGATCGTCTGGCCATTGTCTAGATGAGCGCAATGCAATGGGCTGACGACATGCTCGTCGCGGATCACGGCGTTGCGCTTGTCGCGTTCGAATCTCGCCATGGCCGCGTTCGAGGCGTCGGCGATCTGTCGCTGGGCGGAGACTTGCGCCTTCGAGTAATTGGCGTTTTGCGTGAACCCCTGACGAAGGAGGGTGGTCACATCGCCATAGCTGTTGGAGCCGAGCAGGCTCGCGAGCGGACCATTCAGGCCGAGCTGGCCCGTGATCGTGTTCAAGAAATTGTTGGCTTGGTCCTGGAGCTTTTGCAGCGCCTGCTGAACGGCGATCGACGTCGCGTCGATGACAGCCAATTGTGCTTTCGCGGGAGCCGCGCCGAAGACGATCGCGCCGATGACGACGCCCGCCGTCGCCGAAAGTAGATGAGAGGTCTTGTTCATAGGATTTGCTCCTCACCAGAGGCCGATCGTGTTGGGTAGCGAGTATCCGGTCGGCGCCCGGCCGGAGCCATTGACGTAGAGACTGCCGCTGCCGCCGGCGCCGCCGATTCCGATGTAGCCCATGGGCGGTCCGCCGCCGCCGAAGCTCAGCTTCGGGCAGGAAAGACCGCCGCCGAGATTGCCGCCGAAGTTGAACGCGCCGAGATTGAAGCCGCTCAGCGTGATGCCGCATTGCGCGCTACCGAGCGCCTTCTTCCAGGCGTTGGTGACGGCGTTGCAGAGCTGGCCTTCGATGGCGTTGAAAAGATTCGTCGGGTCGAGGAGATTGACCACGACATTGAGGCCGACGCCCTTCAGAATGTTGTCGAGACAGGTGAGCGACTTGACGGTTTGGGGCGGTGCAATGTCCTTGTCGTCCGCAGCGATGCGCGCCGACGCGGCGCTGGCGGCCTGTTGGTAGAGCGTGCCGCAGGCGCCGGCGGAACCGGACGGCGGCGCGGTTTGCGCGAGGGTGGCGGTGGAGAGGGCGATCGAAACGGTCGCCGAGATGATCGTTCGTTTCATCGATAGGATTCCCGTTGATAGAATTTGTCTCGATGGCGCTCCATCGCGCAGAGGGCGAGAGAGCGAATGCGAAGTTCGGCAGTGATGCGACGAAGCAGAGCGTTTCTGCTCGCAAAGCGTGTCGCTCTACGGATCGCGTCGGAGGCGTCTCCCACCTCGGGCGCGAAGAGAGCGACGAGTATCACCTTGCGATTCGGCTTGTCGGGCTCCGTCAACCAAACGAGCAGGCGGAGGAGACGCTCGCTCCCAAGCTGCGCGAGCACGGACTGGAACAAGGTTCGAGCTGGATCGGTTCGAATGCATCGCGCGAGACCTGGCGGGTCGAACGCCGCGGCGTCGTCCAGGGCGACGCCGAGAGCGACGACCGCCGACTCGACGGTCGGATCCAACTCGGCGCGACGAGCCACCTCGGGCAATTCGCTCAATAGATCGAGCTGGCTCGGATCGAGCCAGCTACCAGTTTGGGTCGTGACGAGATCTGGCATTCGGCCTCCTTTTTCCGCTCGAGGCAGGATCGAAGCGTTGTGCGCGAATGACGAACGGATTTATCGATGGGTGATGGAAACGACGCGCTCGCGGACGATTGCGCGGAGACCGAGCGGACGGATCGCGTCGCGGAGCACGCTCGGCCATGCTCGTCCGCCGCGCCAATCGACGATGGCGTTTCGATCGGCCTCGTGGGTGAAGCTGACTTTGATCGGCGCGGGGACAATTTGTCGCACCGCGAAGGAGAGAGGTATGGCCGTCCCGAAACCTCGCGCCAGCGGACGCTTTGGCGTGGAATGGTCTATTTTGGTTTTCTTCGACGGCGAAGTCGCCGGGCGTGTGGGCGTCGGTGGGCGCTGCGGGGCTTCGGTGGGCGTCGTCGCCGAGGAAACCGGCCCTTGTTCGGTTGGAAGCAAGGAGAAATCGGCTTTCGCAGGGTCATGAAGACATATTAAAACCAGGGTCGGGCAGATGCGCAGGATCGTTGAGGCTCGCATGGGGAACGTCTCCGTTGATCCGGGGAGCGTGCGAGCGGTCTGCGCGAATGACCACGGTGAATCGACGATCTCGACGCGGGTCTGCCGCTATCGGGAGATCGATTCTGGAATCCAGATCATTTGGGACGCGGAATTGTCGGCTGCGTGTACTAGTTGCCAGATATGAAGCACATCGAAAAAGTCACCGGGGAGAGACGAGGCGCTGGGCGATGGTCAAGAAAAAAAAGGAAGAGCAACAACCAGATGACAAAGAGCAGGAGGAGAATAGAGACGAGTTCCTGGTGGCGATCGGAGAGCGAATCCGGGCTTTGAGAACGTCGCACGGGTGGACGCAACGCACGCTCGGCGATCGATGCGGCATGGCTGCGACCGCTATCTACCTGATCGAAAAAGGAACGCAGAACAGCTCTCTCACGACGCTGAAAAAGGTGACTTCGGCGTTGGGAGTGACGGTGGCAACGGTGCTGCCGGAGGCTGAGAGGGGAGTCGAAATGTCGTTTCGACTGTCGGAAAATTTGACGAACAGATCGGAAGAGCTGCTGGAAACGCTTCGCTCTCGCCGCAAGTCCGTGGACGCTTCGTTCGAGGAGATCGAAAAAAAGGTTCTCGTCTACCTTGAGCTGATGAAGGACCTGGAGGCCCCGAAATAGCATCTGACAACAGCGTCTAATATATGGTGCGTTGACGCTCTTGTTAAACGGTGTTATCGGTCTGCTTCGGTGAGAGCCGGAGCAGACGCCATGCTCGATTGCGACCGTTCATTCGAAACATCCATTTTCAAAGCCACGCCCCATGAGGCGGGATTGCTTTTGGCGCTATTGGGCCGCGAATTGGCCAGCGCCGAAGGCCTCATCGACGGAATGTTGCGCGTCGGTCTCGGCGTCGACGCCATCGCAGCCTATTTGGGCTGTGCGCGAACAACCATCCTCGACGAAATCTCAGACCGTGGGATTCCCATCGGCCTGGCTCAGCTCGACAAGCCATTCCGGCCGCGCAAGAACGCCTGGCCGCTGATGGATCACACGCTGTTCATCGTCGGATGGACCTGCGGCGTGCAAATCCCGGCTTTGGCCGAATTACTCGGGCGTTCCGCGGGTTCGCTCTATGGAAAGCGCCGTCGCATCGGCTTGCCGACACGTCGTGTGGCGACGGCGGAGGGCCGCAGGAAGCCCAAGCAGCCAAAGAAATCCAGCGCCGCATCGGCGACGACGCCCGATGCCGCGTCCTTACCTGCGACGACAAAACGGAAGCGAACACGTCGTCAGCCGTCCCCCGAAGCAGTCGCACTACCGACGCTGGATGCGACGTCGGAAACACTGCAGACGGCGCCGGACGTCTCATTGACGACTATAGTTTCTCCCGCTCGCCTCATGGCCGAAACGGCTCCGACGACTGAGGAAATACCGGCGCCGCAAGTGAACCCGGGGGACTCGTCACTCGCCACGTCTCATTCCGATCGCCCTTCCGAGCCCCAAATCGAAGGGCCGCTCGCCGGCGCCAAAGAGAAAAACCAGCGCACTTCGCGACAAGCGAAGCCGTTGACATCGTTCGCCGAGACGCATCCCGCGTGGCATGCCGCGACCGAGGACTTCAAGGCTAACTGGCTTCCGCATGATGTGGCGATCATTGGCCGTCCCGCCATCGAAAAGAAAATTCGTACGGCTGTCGGGATACTGGGCGGAATGAGTAAGGCCGCGATCAAAGCTGCGACGGGACTGACCCTTCCATGCATAGGCAGCCATGTGTCTCGGATGCATCTCAGCTCGAAGGGCGCGACCAGCTCCACCTTCGATCGGCAGCGATACGAGGACGCCTTGAAGGTGCTGACCCCGAAAGCGGGCGGCGTGTCGCGGTGCTTGATATTCCGTGCGCCCGGAGACCATCGCCCCAACGTCGTGGACGAGAGCAACGAAAGAAGACGAAAAGCAGCGATAGGAACGATAGGAAAGATCGCGAAGCACGCCGACGAATTCGTCGAGGAGAAGCTGAAACACGAGCCGTGGTGGACCGGGATCGAGGTTCGCAACGGCGTGCGCTTGTCCGCCGTTCCCAGCCTGTCGAAGCAGTTCGAGTTCACGATATAGACTTCGTCTGCGACAGCGTCCCGATAAAGCTGACTTCGCTTGCACGCACTCTCCTGCGCGAACGGTAAGCGCTACGCGTGACCCGACGGCGCCGTGACGCACGTCCCGGGAATCGCCGCGCGAACGTGTCGCTCGATCTGGACGATTGCGACGATTGCGACGCAGCGTTTCTAGGCGCATCGCCGTAGCGCGCGCTTCGCGAGAGACGTCGACGTCCCTCGTCGAAAATTTGCGGATACACAATTTGTCGCTTCAAATTCGCACGCACCCTCTCGATGATCGTCGACGTCAAATCTTTTCGAGAGGGATGGTTTCATGCAAAACGAGCACGCCGCGATCAACCGCCGATTGTCCGATCCGGATTTTCAGGCGTCTCTTCTATCGAGGTCCATCGGACTCGCGCTCGGACTGTCGCTGCTGACGACGGTCTTTATCGCGCATGACGTGTATCTGTGGACGCATCCGCCGACCCCGAAATATTTCGTGATCGACGGACGGAAAACGCGCGAGGTCACCGCGCTCGACACGCCGATCGTCGACGACGCGCAGCTGCTCGATTGGTCGACGCGCGCCGCGCTCGCGCCTTACAACATCAACTACAATGATTATCCGCAGCAGCTCTCCGCTGCGAGCCGGAAATTCTCCAAGCGCGGCTGGAACAGTTTCGCCACCAGCGTGATGGACACCAAGAATTTCGACACGATGAAGCGGTCGATGCTGCTCTGCTACGCGCAGGCGCAGCGCGCCGCCGTCATCAGCGAAGTCGCCACGATCGCGGGCGCGCTCGCCTACCGCATCCAGGTTCCGATCGTTCAAACCTGCCAGAACAGCCAGCAGAACATCACGCAAAATCTCGTGATCAAAGCGCTCGTCACGAGAACGAACGAGGAGGATCGCCCGGACGGCTTGGAGATCGACGAGCTCGTGGCGGTTCGCCAATAGCAACGAGGGCAAAAAGATGCAGCACAAGCGAATATCATTTGGCGTGGCGCTCGTCCTATTGGCGAGCGCTTCGCCGTGCCTGGCGCAACAATCGGCGGGCCTTCCTGGAACTGCCGATGGCGGAGGCGTGCAGGCGACGGGGACGGCCGATCGCGCCGCGAACATCATTCCCCTGACGCCCGGAATGATCCGGGATCTGGGCAAGCGCTTCGGCGACAACAAGCGTGCGCAGGAGCAGGCGACGACGGAGTTCGCGGCGCCGGCGAGCCGGCGCGTCAATGTGTCCTTCGCGCCGGGGCAGGCGGTCAACATCATCCAGACGGTCAAGGGCTATCCGACGGCGATCTCTTTCTTCGACCGCACCGGCGAGCCATGGCCGATCCAATGGGACACGAACAGCAATCCCGCGGCCGTGACCGACGGCGGGAATTGCAACACGGGCCAGAACGCCAGCGGTCCCGCGGTCGCCGCTACGGGCTTTTATGTCTGCACGCCGGCCAAAGGATCGAACGTCCTGGAGATCACGCCGATGTCGCTACAGCCGCGCGGCGGTCTCGTGGTGACGCTGCAGGGCGCTCCGAAGCCGATCAGCTTTCTGTTGATCGGCGGCGGCGGTCGCTACGACGCCGATATTTCGATCCAGGTGGCGGAGCGCGGCCCGAATGCGAAGGCGGGGACCGTGCGCGCGAGCGCGCCGGATACGGCCGCCCCGTTCCTCACCGCCATGCTCGACGGCGTTCCGCCGGCCGAAGCGACCCCTATGTCGGTCCGAGGCGTCTCTCCCGACGAGCTGCGCGCCTGGCGGCTCGGCGATCGCGTCTATCTGCGCACGCGTCTCACCTTGATCTCCCCGGAGTGGACGGCGTCCGAGGCGGCCGAAGGAGGCCTCACCGTCTACCAGCTTCCCGCGACGCCGGTCGTGCTGCTCTCCCATCAGGGACGCACCGTTTCGGCCTCTTTGACGGAGGATTGAATGTCCGAGCTGTTTTCCAAGATCCCGCTGCTGTCGCAGATTCGCGAGTTCAATCGAGGCGGGCGGGGCGGCCCGGCTCGGATCGTCACGATCGCCGTGGTCGGCGTGTCGATGACCGCGCTGCTCGTCGGCGTCTCTTCGATCTCACATCCGACTCTCCCCGAGTCGTCGGTCGCCAAAATGCCGGAGGTCGACCCGCTGCCGGGCGGCATGCACAGCAATCCTGCGCAGGACGCGCTGCTGAAGCGTCATGCGCAGAGCCAAGCGGACAAAGCGCTCGCGTCGGGGGAGTCCTATACGCCGCCTTTGCCCGCGGCCGCGCCGCTGCGGCTCGTCGATCGGCGTCAGCCCGAGGAGATCGCCGCGTCGGAGCCCCCGCCCGAGCCGGCGGTGGTCCCGATTCCTGAACCAGCGCCGATTTACGTCCCTCCCGAGCATCCACAGGAAGAGGCTCCGCGTGTGGAGCAGATCGCCGCCAGCGAGCCCACGAACACGAACGCCAGCGCTGGAGTGAACGACGAGCAATTCAAGCAGGCTGTGAGCGATCTGTTCAAGCAGTGGGAAGGACGGCCACCGCGCACGGATCTGGTGTTGGCGCCGGCGACGGATGTTCGAGACGATCTCGCGCCGGGGCAGGGCAACCGCGTCGAGCCGCGCGCCACGAGCGCGCGCTCGGCGCCGCCGGCGCAACAACAGCAACGCGCGGCGGAAAACGTCTTGGTCCCGGCGGGACGCGGCGTCTACGCCCATACGGTGCTCTCGGTCAATTCCGACACGGGAGGGCCGATCGTCCTGCAGGCGGACACGGGACCGCTGGCGGGCGACCGAATGATCGGGACCTTCTCCAAGAACCAGGCGGTCGGCGCGCTGTTCGGCGACACCGAGCGGCTCATTGTCCGGATCAATTCGGTCGAGCACCACGGGCAAACGATAAACGTGCAAGGCCTGGTGATCGCGCCGGACAGCATGGAGACCGCCGTCGCGACCAGCGTCGATCAGCATTACATCGAGCGCTTCGCTCTGCCGACGGCGGCGGCCTTCGTCGCCGGTCTCGGGCAGGCCATCGCGCTGTCGAACTCGACGATCGGCTACACGCCGTTCGGAGGCATGATCCAGAGCTACGGCAAGCTCAATTTCCGAGAGCAGGCCGGCATCGCCGGCGGCGCGGCGGCGGCGCAGATCGGACAGACGCTGCAACAGCAAACGCCGAAGGGAGCGACCGTCTTTCTCGCCGCCAATGCGGGCGTCGGCGTCATCTTCTTGTCCAATGTCGTCGCGGCGCCGGAGACAGCGAGCGTCGATCCCGCGAGTCTCAACACGAAGTAGGAGAAGACCGATGAGCGATGTCGCCGCCAATCTACATTTCGTCGAACGCGACGAAGACAAAGGGCTCGCGCTGGGCCTACCGGAGTCGGACGTCGAGACGGCGCCGAACAAGCCCGCGTCCGAGGTGGACAAGGGTTCTGACAAGCAAACGCTGGCCGCGTCGATCGCGACCAGCTTCGCGCGCATCCGCACGAAATTCCTCAGTCCCCGAGGAAAGCCCATCGACGCCGCGGCGAAGGAGGAGCCGCCTCTCTCGGGAACAGGCGCCGACACGGACGTCGATCCGAACGCCCCGCGCGTCGCCGAGGCTGATCCGGCTCTGCGCGCCGCAGAAAAGAAGTCGCGGACGAATCTCTTCGATCCGTTCGACCGCTACAAGCTCGTGACGTCGGTGTCCCTCGCGGCTCTCGGCGTCGCGACCATCACCGCAGTCGCTCTTTTGCCGAATAGCGGAGCGGTCGAGGGCGGGGTGATGGAGAAAGGCGCCGACGCCGGGCTCATGGCGCCGGCGTCGAAGCTCGCTTCCGTCCCGCCGAATGAGCGCGGCGAGCCAATCTTGGAAATTCCCGCGGAGTCCCCTCCTCAGAGGATCAAAGAGGAGGTCAGGGCGTTCTGGACCCCCGAGGAAGTTCGCAAGGCGTCTACGGGACCGCTCACGGCGCCCGCGCCCGCCGCCGCGTCGCCGTCCGTCGTCTCGGAAATCGGCGTAAGGCCGCCGCCGACTGCGACTCCCGAAGGCCCGAAAGCCGCGCCTGTCGTCGCCGCCGTCGTCGCCGCAAAGGCGACCGCTGCGCCGCCGCCGGCGCTGCCCGTTTCGGTCGCCGCCCCTGTCGCTACCGCGGTGCCCGCCACGGCGAGCGAAGCTCCCGCGAAGGCGAGGGAGGAGGGGATCAAGCGCTTCGCGTCATTGCCGCCGGACGCGCCCGTCAAGGCGGAAGAGAAGCAGCTGGAGATGGAAACGAGACTGTTCGGCATGATCACCGAGCTCTCGACACTGGTGCGCCGCACCAGGGAGGAGATCGCCACTCTGCAGGACAGCGACAAGAGAGCGGCGCGCGCGATCGAGGCGAAGCTGAACGATTTCGAGCGCCGGCTGAACCTCGGCGAGGCGCAACGCTCGCTCGACGCGGCGAAGGCCACGCCGACGTCTCCGCCGGAACCGGCGAGCCCGCCGCCCGCGGCGCCCGCCGCGCGGCCGGCGACGGGGATGAAAGGCGTCGTCCCGGCGTCGCTGTCGACGAAGAACGAGCCCGACACTCCCACACCGCCCGCCCGATATCGCGTGCAGGCGGCTTCGCCGGGCCTCGCCATGTTGGCCGAGCTCGATCGCAGTGGCGACGAGATCGCCCCGTTGCAAATCGGGATCGGAGCGCATGTGCCGGGCTATGGGCGCGTCACCAAGATCAGCCAGCGCGGAACAGAATGGGTCGTGCAGACGGAGAAGGGGCCGATTCGCTGAGCGGGTCGGCTTCGAGGCATTGGGTAGAGGGGGCTGAACGTGCAAGGATTGGTCAACTTTGCAGGAGAGATCGGCAATGCGATTGCGACGCTGTTGCCGACCTTTTGTTATCTCGCGGCGCTCGGACTGTTCATGTCCGCAGGGTGGGGATTTTGGACGCAGGCGCAAAGCCACAATCCCTATCGCGGCCGTCCCTGGGTTCCGTTCGTGGCGCTCGTCCTGTCGGGCGCATTCGCCTCGTTTCCGTCGATCCTGACGATGGCGAACAATACGGCGGGAACCAATCTGCAAGTGTCGATCGGCGCCCTGACGAGCTACACGGCGCCGACCGTCAACGGAAATCTCCTGGGACAGACGCCCGGCGACGCGGTCGTCAATGTCGTGACGCTGTTTCAGGGGTTCTTTCAGGCGGTCGGCGCAATGTCCTGCTTCTTCGCGATGCTGACCTGGAATGCGGTGATCGCAGGCCGCAGCAATCGCAGCCCCGGCGGCTGCGGCGTGCAGTTCGTATTCGGGATCATGCTCATCAATGTCGTGACCGTCGCGACATGGCTGGTTTCCGTATTTCGAACGTGAACCGTCGAGTGCGTCCGTCGATTTGAATTCGCGACGCAGGCGCCTTTGATCCGAAACCTCAACAGCGCGGAGAAAACATCATGCAGATTGTCGAGAAGCTGAAGCAGCTTCCAATCGTGATCACCTTGGTCGGTTGGGCGTTGTTCTATTCGTGGTTGTTTTCGATGGCGGGTCTCGGATTGTCGGTCACGACGGTCCTCGATCTCGCTGAGCGGCAGGAGCTGGTGGTGCGCTTCGCCATGACGATGAGCTTTTATCTCGTGCTAGCGACGTTCGTGAGCTGCGCTGTCTATCTGTTCGTGTTCGCAAGTTGGGCGCGGCACTTTCTCTCCCATGCGCGTCAATACCGGCTCGCCGACATCGCAATGGTTCCGGCTGTCGGCGTCTGCCTCGCCGGAGTGAGCGCGCTTTTCCTCGGAGGCCCGCAATGAGGCTGTTCCTCCATCGCCTCGCGGCGCCAGGAACAACCATTTGCGAGAAGGTCGCGAAGGGTTTGTTTTGGGGGATCGCGATGAACCCCGGCGTGTGGGTGTTCGTGATCGCTTATCTCTGCGCTCGGCAGCGATAGGCGAAAAAAAATATTTTCGGCGCGCGAACGCGTCGCTCGATATTCGCACAGCTTCGTCCAAATCTTTTTTTCGAGGGCGTGAGGCGCTCTCTCAATCGAAGGAGATGAACTTGCACACCATCGCCAATATCAAATCCCGCGTGTCGTCCCTGCTCGCTGGCGCGGCGCTCTCCGTTTCTCTCGGAGAGACGACCGCCTTTGCTCAGGCGGCTGGCCAGACGCTCGGCTCGCAGGTGCAGAGCATTTCGAAGGAGTTCTCGACCGCCGGCGGCTTCGCGGGCTCGACCGCTATGTATGTCGCCGCTCTGGTGACGTTCGTGGCCGGCGTTTGGTTTCTTTGGCAGTCGCGTCAGCCGGAGAACCGCGAGAGCGGGAAAGTCGCCGCCGGTCTCACGGGTCTCGTGCTGACCGGCCTGTTCGTCGCCGGCGGCTCGTGGATTCAGAAGGCCTCCTACACGACCACTGGCGCGGGCGCGAAAGTGACCGACCAGGCCGGCGTCATCACCTTCCAGTGACGCCCAATGCTCTCCTGTCCCGCGCCGGCGTAACGCGGCGAGGGGCAGGGGAGAAAAAGGTCCTCGCCGGTCGTTCGGTCGTAGAACCGAAGGCCGGCGAGGACGCTTCGATCTCGAAAATCGGCGCGCCGCGATGCTCACTCTTTCACTATCGCCTATGGAACATCGCTCCGCGTCCTCGAAAGCGGGCCGTGTCGTCATGCGCGACATTTGCCCGCATTGTGGAAGCAGAATCGCGAGCTGGACCGAAGACCTTTCGGAGACGTGCGGCGCGTGCTGCGCGCTGTGCGGCCTCTCGCAAAACCTCGATCGACCCGAGATCGATCGCGAGGCGGTGCTGATCTGGTTGCCGGAGTTCACGCAAGGCGCCGTCAATGCGCTCGTGCGTCGCGTGCATTCCTCTTTCGCGAGACACGGGAAAGCCGTGTCGTGGCCTCTCGATCCCCTTCCCGCGAACAGTCCCGAGGATCTGCTCGCCGCGAGTTCGGCCTATGCCGCCCTCGTCGAGCGCAGTGGAATCGCGAAGCAGCGCCTCGGCACGTCGTCGCCGCGCGATCTCGCCGAAGCTCTGTCGTTCATTTTGCCGAGTTCCTACGCCCGTCGCCACGAGCTGCTCGGCGGCGCGCGCTTGCTATCGCTCGGACGCTTTTTTGTCGACGGCCGCGACATTTATCCGCGCTTGCTCGTCAAGGAGCGGCTCGCATCGATTTTGAGGAGTTAGAAAATGCTCCATTGGATTTCCCGCGGGCTCGCCGCAGTGTCGTTGATGGCCAAGCAGCCCCTCGCGAGCTTTTGCGAAATCGAAGCCTCGCATGGCGATGCGCTCGTCACCAAGCACGGCGATTATGTGAGCTTCCTCCGTCTCGGCGGCATGCGCCGCATGTCGACGCGAGCCGATATCGATCGCCTCGCCAACGCCATGCGCATCGACATCTCCGGGACGTTGGAGAACAGGGGACATGCGATCGTCGGATGGTACGCCTCCGATCCCGATCTCGCGGCGGTCGAGATCGAGCGCGTCAACATGTCGGCCTGCCGGGAGATCGCCAAGGAAATCGGGCTGGAGCTCAGCGACATTTTCGAGGAGCGCAAAAAGCTCTGGACCGGCATGATGCGCTGGGAGGCGGCGTATTTCATCTTGTGGACGCGCGCGACGACGCTCACCAAGGAAGAGCGCAAGCAGATGAAGGAGGAGCAGGCGGCGCTCGCCAAGAAATGCCCGAACATCGGCGACGCCCAGAAATTCTATCTTCGCAGCGAAGTCATGGCGGCGCGGCACACCGGCTTCGTCTCGCGCGTCGTGTCGTCCCTGAAAGGACTCGATGTCGCCGCGACGGAAATCTCGGCGCATGATGCTCTCGTCGTCGCACGCGAGGCCATGTATCGCGAGACGGTCGGCTCCGCCTGGCGTCCGACCCTGGTCGGAGACGCCTTTCGTCCGCGCTGGCCGGATGAGAAGGATGAGCGTCCGATCCTGGAAACGCTGATGTGGCCGGCGATCCGCGATTTCTTCTTCGACTCCGACGCCGTCGTCCATGACGGGCAGAGGGTGGAGATCGGCCTCTATGATTACGGCTGCGTCGATATGACGATGGGGCCGGAGGATCCGCGGCCGTTCGTCGAGCTGTCGTCACGGCTCGGGCAGGATCGCGTCCCTTGGCGCGTCTCCTTCGTGATCGAGGGCGGCGGCAATTCGGACATGCTCCTGAAGAGCGCCGGCGCGCAGTTCTTGTGGATGTTTCCCGGCAACCGGGACATCACCCGCGCCTTCGAGCTTTTGAAGCGCGAGCGCGAAAACAACAACCATATCGCCGTGCGCCTGCGGGCGTCCTTCGCCACCTGGGCGCCGTCCAGAGAAGTCGGCAAGCTCCGGTTGCGGCTGTCGACATTGAAGCAGCGCCTCGAGGCCTGGGGCAATTGCCGGGGCACGACCGTCATCGGCGATCCGCTCGACGGCGTCATGAGCAGCGTGCCGGGATTGGCGCTGGCATCCACGGCGCCGCCGTCGGTCGCGCTGATCGGCGACGTGCTGACGATGCTGCCCTGGGGACGAACGGCCTCCCCCTGGGACCGGGGCAGCGTGCTGTTCCGCCAGCCCAACGGCGCCATGTGGCCCTACGACCCATCCGGCGGCTCGAAGCGTCCGCAGGTGCTCGACACATTCGTCGCGCCGCCCCGCTCGGGCAAATCGGTTCTCGCCAATACGATCAACCTCGGCCTCTGTCTCAGCTCCGTCGCGCTCGGCGCGGTCGGCGCGAAGCTGCCGCTGATCGGCAAGGTCGATATCGGCGATTCGGCGGAAGGCTTCGTGCTGCTCATTCAAGAAGCGCTCGGACCGCAACGCCGGCAGGAGGCGATCTACACGCGCATGCAATTCGCGCCGGGCTTCGAGTTCAACGTCTTCGATCTGCAGGTCGGCTGCGAATATCCGCTGCCGCTCGAAAAGGCCTTCCTGCAGAATTTTCTCGCGCTGGTCACGCTGCCGCCCGATCAGAGCACGCCCTTCGAGGGCATGAACCAGATGATCGGCATCGTCATCGACGAAGCCTATCGGCTCTGCACCGACGTTCCGGGCGCGTCCCCCAAGCGCTATCGGCGCGGGATCGAGCCGCTCATCGACATCGCGATCAAGCGACACGGCGTCGATCTCCACCAGGACGAGCCACATTGGCGAGACGTGGTGACAGCTTTGTGCGCGGTGGGAGAATATCGTCTCGCGGAAGTGGCGCAACGGCATGCGGTTCCGGTGCTGGAGGATCTGGTCGGGGCCGCGCGAACCGACCAGGTCAAGGACATGTTCGGCAAGCTCACCATCGCCATGACGGCGGAGCAGGCCTCGGACCTCTTCGAGCGCTACATCTACGACGTCATCCGCAAGTTTCCGACATTGAACAGCCCGACGCGGCTCGATTTCGGGGCGGCGCGCATCATCGTCATGGATCTCGCCGAAGTGGCGCCGACCGGCTCGGCGGCGGCCAATCGGCAGACCGAGATGATGTATATGCTCGCCCGCCACATCATCGCGCGCAACTTCTTCCTCAAGCCGGATTACCTGCCATTCGTGCCGGAAGATGCGCGGAGCTTCCACCAGCCACGCTTCCAGGAAATCTACGAATCGGTGAAGCGGCTCGACTATGACGAATGGCACCGCACGCAAGGCAGTCCGCAAGTTCGCGCGCAAGCCGAGCTCGATGTGCGCGAAGGCCCCAAGCACAATGTTCAGCTCGGCTTCGCCAGTCAGCGCTTGAGGGACATGGGCGACGCGATCGTCAGCCAATCGACGGGACGCTTCGTGCTGCGGGCCGGCGACGACGCGGAAGCCGAAGAGATCGTGCAGCGCTTCAATCTCTCCGAAGCGAGCGCCGACATCGTCCGCCACCGCCTTCATGGACCCGGTCCGGCCGGCGCGCCGTTCCTGGTGGTGCTGCAAGCCGATAACGCGAAATATGAGCAAATGCTCGTCAACACGCTCGGGCCGATCGAGCTGTGGGCACTTTCGACGACGCCTGGCGATAGAGCGCTGCGCAATCGTCTCTATGACCGCATCGGGTTTCGCGAGGCGCTGCGGCGTCTCGCGAAAATATTCCCGGGCGGGTCGGCGGAAAAAGAGATCGAGGAGCGCAAGGCCAAGCGCATGCGCCGCGGCGAGCTCGACGCGCGCGCGGAGACGGGCGTCGTCGACGAATTGGCGGACGAGCTGGCCGACGCGCGCGGGATCGGCGCGAAGCTTCGATATGGCGATAGCGGCTCTGAGTTCAACGCGGCCGCGGCTCGATAGCGTCGCGCAATTCGTTTCGCGCGTCGGAGAATTTGAAATTCGCGCAGAGCAGGGGAATCGTTTCGGCCTGATTTCGTGATCGAGGAGCGTCGCCATGGCCAGCTTTCGCGTCCAGCTTCGTCCCAATGGTGTCGTCATGTTCGGCTCGGGGACGCGCGACGTCGCTCGAATGGAACATCGCGGGGCTCTCGATCTCGAAAGCCTCGCGATCGCCGAAGAGGCCGAGCTGCGGCGTCTCATCAAAGGTCACGACAAGCGACCGACACTTCATCGTCATTCGCGCCGACGCCGAATAGCGTGATCGCGCAAAACTTTCAGGAGCTGATCACATGAGCGCTCTCCATCCATATCGCGTCCTCGTTGTTCTATTGGCAATGGGCTCTCTCGCGTGCTGCGCGCATGATGTTCCGACGACGGTCGACACCGCAGGCATGCCGAATGCGGAGATCGCCCTTCGGCGCAGCGTCGACCATGTCGATAGCGAGATGGGAGAGCTCGGCCGGATGCGTCCGGCTCCGCGCCAAGGGCCGGCCGTCGTGCCCGCCGAGCTGCAGAAGATCGTCACCTTCGAATGGGAGGGACCGATCGAGGGGGCGGTCGAAAAGCTCGCTGGCGAGGTGGGATATGAGGTCGTCGTCGATTCCGCCTTCAACGTCCAACCAGTGTCGATCGGCGTCAAAGCCGGGCCTCGTCGCGTCTACGAGATTTTCCAGGCCATCGGCCGCGCCGCCGGCGACCGCGCGACCGTGCAGGTCGACGCGCAACATCATCGCATACAGGTGATCTATCATGTCTAAGCCCGCGCTCCGTAAGTTCGTCTCGACATTCCTGGCCTCGACCCTTCTCGCCTCCGCGGCTTTCGCCGAAGGGATCAAGGTCTATCCCGTCCCTCCGGCCCCTTCGCCCGCGGAGATCGACGCGGCGGCGCATGTTCTCGGCAATCCGTTGAACAAGCCGATCACCGGAGCGGCGCAGGAGCCTGCGGTCGTCGGGGGCGAACGTCCGCCGTCGCTCGAGGCGCTGCAGGCGGTGCGCGCCGGGCGCGGCGATCCCGGGCTCGGGCTGGAGCCGGGGCGCGAGGACACACTTTATTCGGCGGCGCTGAGCTTCGGAGCGCAGGGCGGCCTCGCAGCGCGGTCCTTCGCGATCAACGACATGCTGCGCCGCTATGAGGCGACGCTCGACAAGAGCTATGATTTCAGCTCGGTGGTGCTGCCGCTCGGCGGCGGCCGGACGCTGATGCGCCCGCCGGTCGTGACTCAGGGACAGCTCGCCTTCGCGCTCGGGGACAATGCGCAGGTCGCTCGCGAAACCGACTGCGTCTATCAGATCACGCGCGAAGCGCAGCTCGCCTCCGCCCCGCCGAATTGGCGCGCCTATCTCGTCCGCAATTGGAAAGCCCCGACGCGGCCGCACGACGCGGTGCTGCCGCGCACCGAGCAGGAAGCCGCCTATTGGAACAAATGGGTGGCCGAAGGGTGGGCGCAGGGCGAGAAGCAGGCGGTGGAGATTTTTCTCTCCGACCTCGGTCGCCTGCAGCGCGACATCGTCGGCATGGCCCGGTTCCGCGTGCTGTTGCGCGCGGGTCTCGTGGAACACCCGAAGGTCGCCTTCCAGAACAGCATCGTGAACGGCGGGCGCGACGAGCTTCGCGCCGGCGATCGGATCGTCCGCATCACCGATCAGCCCGGCCTGCAGGCCGACGCGCGCCGCTGGGCGCCCAAGCGCCACGGACCATGTCCGAAGTGAGGGGGAGGTCCTTATGGTCGACGAATATTGGAATGGCGCAGGACTTCGCTGGGTCGCGGATCCGCGAAAGAGCGCGCCCGGCCTGGATTCGCTTCTGACCTGGGCCTATCGCTCGGGCGCTTCGAAAGTCTCTTTTCAAACGGGGCATTGCCCGCGGCTGAGGATCTACGGCCGCAATCGCAGGGTCGGAGATGGGGCGGACGAGGACGAGGCGATCGGCGATACGACGGTCGACGAGGCGGAGATCGCACAGATCGTCAATCATCTCTACGGCGCCGACGGCATGGCGCATATGCAGGGCGGCGGCGAGCTCGATACGACCTATGAGATCGCCTTGAGCCGCACCGAGCGGCTTCGCTACCGGCTCAATGTCACCTCGACGCGCAGCAGCCGCAGGTCCGGCGTCAATATCGTGCTGCGTCCGATTCCCGGATTGCCCCCGTCGCTGGAAGAACAGCTCGTCGAGCCGGGGATCATGGAGGCGTTTCGTCCCCGAAACGGCATGGTGATCGTGTCGGGCGGCACGGGTTCGGGAAAGTCCACGCTGATCGCCGGCATGACGGTCGCAAAGCTTTTCGACCCGGATGGGCATTACGACATAATCGAAGGCGCCGCTCCGGTCGAGTTTTTGCTCGATCGCGTCAAGAGCCCCAGCTCGACGATCAACCAGAGCGAGATCCCGCGCGATCTTCCGACTTTCGAACTGTTCATTCGTGGCTGCATGCGACGCGAGCCGACCGACATCATCGTCGGCGAGTGCCGCGATTCCGTGACGATGAGCGCCGCCATTCAGGCGGCGATCTCCGGGCATACGCTGACGACGACGATCCACGCCAATGACGTCGCGCTGACGATGCAGCGCATCGCGAGCCTCTGCCCCTTGGCCGAGCGCGAGAATTTGATCAGCGCCGTCGCGCAGTCGCTGCGGCTCGTCGTCAATCAGAGGCTGACGCGGTCTCTCGACGGAAAGCGCACGGCGCTGCGCGAGTTCCTCGTGTTCGATCGCAAGCTCCGCAATCGCTTTTTGGAGACAGACCCGGCGCAATGGCCGGGCCTGACGCGCCGCGCCATCGAAGAGCAGGGACAGTCTTTTGCGCAGGCGATCGACAGGGCCTTGCGGGATGGCCGCATCAGCGAGGAGACGGCGGCGCACGAATTGAGGGAGGAAGCCTGATGTGGCGAAACACCGCTCTGCCGACTCGTATCTTGTTTCTGGACGGGCGAGCCTGCCTGCCCCTGCTGGTCTTCGTCGTCTATTGGAGCTGGCTCACTTTCTACATTGCGATCGGCGGCATGACCTTTTTCATCGTCGTCAGCTGGGCGGGCCTCACCGTGTCGTCGGTCTTGCGGCTCCTGCGGCGTATGCTGATCGGGCCGGTGCGAACCGCTGTTCCGACCTGGAAGCGCAGGAGGGCGGCATGATCCTGGATATAGCGGATGTCGAGGCTGTGCTCGAGAAGCTTCTGCGGAAAGGCGCGCGGCCGGTGCTGTTCGAGGACGTGACCATACCTTTCGACGTCGCCGCCGCGGCGGATGGATTGCTGCCCCTGTTCCTGCTGACGGGGGAAGCCTTGTGGCGGGAGGTCAAGGGTGAGGGTTTCGGACTGACGACGCAGCCCGACGAAGGCGCTCTCCTCGGCTATCGCCTCGCCATGATCGACGCCGGCTCATTCACAATGGCGATGCTGGCGACGATGGAGGCGATCTCGCAGGCCTGCGGGCCGAACGGGATCGTGGTGGAGAAGCTCGGCGATGTCTGGTCGGCGTCGAACGAACGCGTCGAGGCCGACCAGCGAGGGAAGGAACAGCGCCAATGAGACGGATTTTCATGACTCTCGCCTTCTCGCTCGCCGCCGCCGCGGCGCCCGCGCGGTCGGCCGACGATCTGGCGAAAGGGAATTACGTCAAGGCGTGCATCGACGCGGCCGCGCACGCCCATTCGATCCCTCCCGAGGTTCTGCTGATCCTTCTCAACGTCGAGAACGGGCGGCTCGGCGCCGTCAGCCAGAACACGAACGACACCGTCGACATCGGTCCGATGCAGGTGAACCAGATCTGGGTGCCCAAGCTCGCCGAACATTGGCGTGCGTCGCGGGAGGCCACCTATCGCGCTCTCCGGGATGAATTCTGCGCCAATGTCGAAGGCGGCGCCTGGATCCTGCGACAGGCGCTCGACGAGGCGGATGGCGATCTCTGGGAGGGTATCGGGCTCTATCATTCACACAATGAACGACACAAGGCCACCTACCGCCGCCTGGTCCTGGCGCAAGGCCGGCGTCTGCAACGCGAGGCCGTCGCAGAGACGGGCTCGACAGAGAGAGGCGCGGCCGTCACCCGAGGAGCGAGGTGATGTCCATGTCGCACGCGTCACAGGGCAATGTGAGCGACGGCGCCGCGTTCTTGATGAGCGTCGCCGTTTTCGTCGTCGGGGTGGGCTTCGGCGGCTGGTATCTCTGGGAGGAGCAGCACGCCGCGATCAGCGCGATCGTCATGCAAGGCCTGCACGGCCAGATGAGAGTCATCCATCTGTTCACGGATCGCTATGACGTCGCCGACGCCCAGCTTCTCGCGACCAATCCCGCGACGGTGAAGTTTCCGCAGCTGCTTCGGCTCGCCCGCGAGATCGGGCGCTTCTTTCTCCTCCCCACGATGGGCCTCGTTCTGGCGCTCGCCGCGGTCTGCGCGAGTCGCGCAGGGGCGAAGCGCTTCTCCCGGCCGCTCGATCTCGAAGCTTTGATGCGCGAGCAGCTTCGATCCTTTCGGACGCCCGCCGCCTTCGTGCGCAGACATTTGGGGCTGGTCGACATCGACCCGATAAAGCCGCGTCCCGCAGATCGCGCTTTGACCCGCGCCGAATGGATCGAGCGCTGGGCGACAGACGACAAGGGCGCTTTCAATGCGGCAGGGGCGCGGGCGGAGCTGACGCGCCAGCTCGGCTCCGCCATGCGCGACCCGGCAGAGGCGCCGCCGCATGTTCGCTGCCTATGGGCGGCTTTCGCGCTGCATCGGGCGCGGCGCCACGATGAAGGGCGGCGCTTTCTGGGCGATCTCTCCTCGGCGCTGGGGGCGACGGGCAAGGAAGGCCGGACCGGCCCCGATCGCGCCCTCGCATTCCCGATCGCCCTCGTCGAGCGAGCCGATCATTGGCTGGACGACAGAGATTTGCGCTTTCCTTTGGCGGAGACGGCCAGGGCGCATGGCTTCACCACCACGGCGACGATGAGCGCCCTCCTCGCCGCGCGCAGGGAAGGCGGCGTTCTCCCGCCTGCGGACTTCGGATTCTTGAAGCTCGTCGATCGGCGGCTCTTCTACGCGCTGCATTCCCTGGGCTTTCCCGCCGATATGTTCGACCCGCTCCTTCACCCGACGCCGCTCATCGAAGCGATCGGCGCGCGTGACCATTGGGCCGCGGAGCGGATCGCTGGCGCTCCGTTGCGCGTCGCCTCGATCGATAATGCGCTCGCGGCCATCCAGAAGCTCTGACGCGCCTTCTCATTCGCGCAGAGCGCCTCGACCATGCGTTTTTAGGAAGAACCGAGGAGATCATGATGGACGAGGCGATTTCCACTGACGAGAAAAGAATCGTTTTCGAGACGCCGCACATTCACATCGACCTGCATGTGCATTTGGACGGCCCGCTGGGCGCCCCGGTCTCGGCGGACCGGCGAGCGCCGATCGCCGTCGAGACCGGCGGAACGAGACGTTCTCTGCTCACGACGCTCGTCGTCGCATTCGGCGTATCGGCGGTCGCCTTTTTGGGCTTCCGGGCGGGGAGCGTCTCCTCCGAGCAAAAGCCGCTCGGCGCGAGCCGAGTGGCTGCCTCGCCGGACGCCGCGTCGTCGGTCGCGCCATTGCCGGACGCTCTCGCGCGCGACCTGCAGCGGCCCCCGCAGATCACGCCCGCTCCGGGGACGCCGGCGGACGCGGGCCGATCCGGTCCGGCCGCCTTCGGCCTGCAGCAATGACGCGAGCGCCGACATCGGGGAGAGCGGCATGATCCCACGCGAGATTTCCGGGCCGCAGGAACGGTTCGAGCGGTCCGGCGCGCAAGCGCTGCGCGATCTGCGGCCGATGTCGACGCGCGTCTGGGGCTCGCTGATGAGCGAGTTTTCCGGCGCCATGCTCAGCGTCGGCGCCGGGCTCATGCTGCTGGAGCCGGCGTCGGTCGATCTGATCGTCCCCGCGGCGATCGGATATGCGGCCCTCGTCCTGACGCGGCGCGTCGAGCTGCCGATGCGGCTTCCCAAGAGCGCCGGCGTCGCCGACTGGAACTATCCCGACCCCAAGAACCGCGCGCCGCGCATGGCGGCCGGAATCATTTATCTCGGTCGCGACGTCGCCGGCCGGGAATTATGGATCACCGCCGAGGACGGCCGCCAACATGCGACCATTCCGGGGACGACCGGCGCCGGCAAGACCACCGCCATTTTGGGCTTCGTCTCCAATGCGCTGACCCATGCGAGCGGCTTCGTTCTCGTCGACGGCAAGGCCGACCACACATTGTTCGACGAGGTGATGGCGCTCGCCCGCCGGTTCGGCCGCGAGGACGATGTGCTGCATCTCAATCTCCTGGTCGCCAGCGGCAGCAAAGAGAGCAATAGCTTCAATCCCTTCGCGACGGGCAACGCCGACGCCATCCGCGAAATGGTGGTCAGCCAGCTCGGCGAACAGGCCGCTAATGATTCGAACGGCGTGTTCCGCAGCCGCGCCGTCGCCTTGATCGGGGCGGTCATCCCCGTCCTGACCTGGATCAGAGATCACGCCGGCATTCCGATCGACATCGAAAAAATCCGGGACGCGCTCGAATTGCGCGTGATCTGGAAGCTCGCCGTCAAGGGCCACTATGAATTGCGCGATCCTGCGACCGGGAAGATAAGGGACATACCGCTCGATCTGCCGCAGGATGTCGTCTATCCGCTGCTCGCCTATCTCGGCGAGCTTCCCGGCTATGACACGGACCTCGACTACAACAAGCAGAAGTCCGACGATCCGTCCAAGCAGCATGGCTATGCGCGGTTCTA
This sequence comes from Methylosinus sp. C49, assembly GCF_009936375.1. GTDB lineage: Bacteria > Pseudomonadota > Alphaproteobacteria > Rhizobiales > Beijerinckiaceae > Methylosinus. Next base: position 53,095 of record NZ_AP022334.1, read on the forward strand.
TTTCACCGAGATGTTCACGCAGCTCGGCGTGTCGCTCGGACATATATTCAAGGTCGAGCAGGGCGACATCGACATGCGCGACGTGGTCTTGAACCGGCGCATTCTCGTCGTCTCGCTGCCGGCGCTGGAGAACTCCTCCGACACATTGGCGGGGCTCGGAAAGATCGTGGTGACGTCGCTGCGCGGCATGATGGCGCAAATGCTCGGCATGCCGAAGGAAATGCTCGGCATGGAGGCTCCCTATCATATCGTGCTGGACGAGCTCGCCTATTATGCGACGAGCGATCTCGACCGGATGATGGCGCAGGGCCGCAGCTTGAATATCGCCTTCTGGCTCGGCTTTCAGGAGGTTTCCGGGATATTCGCGCGGCTCGGCGAGAAGACCTACACGCTGCTCGGCAACGCCAATCTGACCGCGGCCATGCGCCAGCAGGACGCCAATCGCACACGGGAATGGATCGAGGAGACCTCGGGCAAGACCGATGTGGCGCAGGCGACGAGTTTTCGCGGCGGCGACATCGGCGTTTATCACGACACTCGCCAGGCCGATGTGCGCCAGGTGTCGCGAGTGAACTGGCGCGACCTGCAGAGCCTCATCGAAGGCGAGGCGATCATGCTGTTCGGCGGCCGCCGCATCTACGCCAAAGTCTTTCACGCCAAGGTCGACAAGTCCGGGCCGAAGCCGCTCGTCAGGCGCCTGTCTCTCGCTCCGCCCGCCCGCGCCGAGCTGCAGGCGAAGCTCGACGAGGTTCGCGAGATCGCGGCCAATATCGAGAATGGGCTGGTCGCCGCCGGCGGCCGCGAGCCCATGGAGCCGACGCTGAGGGCGATATACGAAGCCTTTCGCGACGCGAAGGCGAACGGAGGCGATCGGGACGCCTGCGTCGACGCGGCGATCCGCGCCGCGGGCGAAGTTCCGTTCGTGCCGGGCGAGGAGAGGCAGGGCGCGGCGGCTCGCCTCCTGGTCATGCTCAAATCGGCGCTGCACGGAACGGGCGGCGAGGCCCCAGGCGGCGTTCGGCCCGATGAGCCTTTCGACAAGGCGCTCTTCGAGAAGATCGTCGAGATCGAGGCGGCGATCGGCGAGGACGAGCCGGCGGCCCGAGAGCGCGCCGCGGCGCTGCTCGGCAAGATCGACGCTATCGTGAAGGAGACCGAGGGGACATTGCCCAGCCGGGAAAATCGGGAGAAGCTGAGAGCCGATTTAGCGGCGATCACGTCGATGATCGCGCCGAACGCGGCGGTGCCGGAACAGCCGACGCCGCGGCGGCGAGTGGAGGCTTCCCCGTGATTGCGTCGACGCGGCTTATCGATATCGAGCATGTCGTAGCGACAGCGCTGGTCGTCTTGCTCATTCTCGCGGTCGTCGGGTTCATCGGCTCGCGGCGGCCTGCCTATCTGCGCGGGCGATTTCTGACGCCAAATGAGAAGCGCTTCCTCGCCGTCTTGGACGAGGCGGTCGGAGGAGGCTATCGCGTTTTTGCGCAGGTGCGGCTCGCGGAACTCGTCGACGTCGATCTGAGCGCGACCAGCGCGAAGCGACGCGCGGCGATGAACAAGGTGTTCGGGAAGAGCATCGATTTTGTCATTTGCGATTCCGCCAGCCTGGAGCCCGTCGCGGCCATCGAGCTGGACGACAGGACGCATGCGCTGCCGCATCGCCGGGAGCGGGACATATTTGTCGACGCCGTGTTCAGCGAGATCGGCATCCACTGTTGCGCGCGAGAGCGCGACGCGCCTACACCGTTGCGGCGCTCCAGACATTGCTGCGTGAGGCCGGCGTCGCTAAAACAGCCCGCTTCGGTCTTCGAACGATCGCGTTAGAATGAAAATCGTCGCCCGAGACCTTAGGATTGACGGGAGCATTATCGAATGTTCATTCGCCTGTCGCTTTTTGCCGGCGCGCTAGCTCTTGTAGCACCGCCATTCGTTTCGGCGGCCGAAGCGCCCGAAATCCATTATGCGCCCACCGAGAATCTGGAACGCTTGGATGTAACGCTTCTGCGCGCGGCGCGCGTCAAAATCGATCTCGCCGCCTATTTGCTGACGGACCAGCCCGTCATCGACGCATTGATCGACGCGCATCGACGCGGCGTCGCGATCAGAATCGTTCTGGACCCCAGCCAGTCGAGCGATCTCGATCGGCTGCGAGAGGTCTCGCAAAGCCTGCGCACGAGCGCGCCCGGTCCTTTCATGCATCTGAAATCCTACGCCGTCGACGACATGCTGTTGCGAACTGGCTCCGCGAATTTCACCGCGTCGGGGATGAAGCAGCAGGATAATGATGTCGTCGTCATCCGCGATCGAGCGGCCGCTCAAACGTTCGAGGCGCGTTTCGAGCAAATCTGGTCGGCCGCAAAGCCGGTCCTTCCTCCCGGCCCCACTTTCGCCTCGCGGGTCGCAGCTCCCCCTTCGACGAAACCGACGGCGCCGGCGAGCTGCGAGATCAAAGGGAACATCAATCGCAATGGCGAGCGGATATTCCATAAGCCCGGGGAGCAATTCTACGCCCGTGTCAAAATCGACCCGAATGCCGGAGAGCGGTGGTTCTGCTCGGAGGAAGAGGCGCTGGCCGCGGGTTGGAGACACGGGCGTGTCAATTGATCCCGTGACGGAAAGGTTCTCCTAGCGGAATTTGCGTAGACGGAAGCGGTCATGTCCTCGAAGGCGCCTCGATTGCAAACCCGGTTTAAGCCGTCCATGTGCCGCACGGCGCGCACCTTCGCCCTCATCCTCCTCGCGCCCCTCGTCCCGGCCGCGCTCTATCTCGCTTTTGCCGCGATCGCGAGCCGCATTCCCGTGAACGACGACTGGCGCGAGCCGGATGGCGGCATAACCATCTTCGTGCAGACCAATGGCGTGCACACCGGCGTCGTCGTGCCGGCGAACGCCGCCGGCGTCGATTGGAGCAATCGCATCCACCCGGGCGACGCGCCTAGTTGGGCGACCACGCCCCGCTGGCTCGCTTTCGGCTGGGGCGATCGGGACTTTTATCTCAACACGCCGACCTGGGCGGAGTTTTCACTCCTCCGAGGACTGAAGGCCGTGACGGGGCAGGGGTCGACGCTGGTTCACGTCGACCTCCTCGAGGGCGTCCGCCCGGGCGAGACGGTTCGTCCGCTGCGCCTCACACCCGAGCAATACCGCCGCCTCTCCGCCTTCATCGAAGCGACGTTCGCGGACCGGCGCGAGGTCATCCATGGCTATGGCCAGAACGACGTCTTTTACTCCGCGCGCGGCCGTTACAGCGCGTTTCGGACCTGCAACGCCTGGACAAACGAAGCGCTACGCGCCGCCGGCGTTCGCACGGCGTTGTGGAGTCCATTCGATGACGGCGTCATGCGCTGGGCTCCAAGATCGGATAGGTGAGGGCGGCGTGAATGCGCCTTTCCCGCGGCGGGCGCCGACAGCGCGGACGACAGGGTTCACCGGAAAGGAGATCGGGAGGGTCGGTCGATAGCCGCGAGGGACGCTCGAGTCGAGATCTATTGCGCTGGGATCTTGAAGCCCTTCGCGTATTGTGCTCTATCTTTACGAAGGCGTCGAGCATTCGCTCCGCCGAATGTGAGGACGACCGATGAAAGCCATCATCAGCCGCTCCCTGAGGAGCCCGACCGCCTAAATCCCTGCGGGACGCAGAGATCGGCGTATCGACGCGCGTCGCTTTCGTGACGCGTGGCTTCAGACGTTTCTCAATCAAGAGATCTGCATGGGCAATCTTTTGTCCGTGGACGGCTGCGCGCCGATCCACAGCTACTACTCGTCCAACAACTGGATCGAGGGCGCCGCCGTGCGCCAACTCGAAGAGGTCGCGGGGATTCCGGGGGTGATCGCTGTCGCCGCCATGCCCGATCTGCATCCGGGCAAATATGGCCCGGTCGGCTGTTCCATTCTCGCCGACAAAATCCATCCCGCATTCGTCGGGGCAGATGTCGGCTGCGGAATGTCGCTCTTTGCGCTCGACATTCCGGTTCGCAAAATACGCGTCGATAAGGCCGCCGAGCGATTGCGCGCCATCGAGAGCCCCTTTGATGGAGAGGTCGCCGAGAAGATCGAGAGAGCGGGACTTCCAGTTTCGGATTTCGACGGCGCGCTCGGCACGATCGGGGGAGGAAACCATTTCTGCGAGCTTCAGGCCGTGGAGGAGGTGTTCGTCCCGGAGGCCGGCCTCGATCGTGACCATACCTACGTTCTCGTTCATTCGGGCTCTCGCGGCCTCGGCTACGCCTTACTGGAGCGCGAATTGTCGACCGGATTAGCGCCTCTCGACCCAGACAGCGCGAAAGGCCGAGCATATATGCAGGCCCATGACCACGCTTTGCGATGGGCGACGGCGAACCGGCGGCTCATCGCCGAACGGGCCGCGCACGCCTTGCGGTGCGAGGCCGAGCCGGTCTGCGACTGCTCCCACAATTGCGCGGGTCTATGCGCCGCTGGCGTCCTTCATCGCAAGGGCGCGGCGCCAGCTGACCGGGGACGAGTCGTTGTTCCGGGTTCCCGGGGCGCCTTGTCCTATCTCGTCGAGCCCCTAGCCGGCGCGCCTGAAGGAGCCTTGGCGTCGATTGCGCATGGCGCGGGTCGAAAATACGACCGCGCCTCGATGGTGGGACGTGTCGGCGCGACCAAATCTGATCGGGAACGTTTGACGCGCAATCCATATGGTGGACGGGTCGTGTGCGAAGATCGCGCGCTTGTGATCGAGGAGGCGCCGGAGGCCTACAAGTCGATCAAGACCGTCATCAACGATCTCGAAACATTCGGCTTGGTGCGGATCGTCGCCAGCTTTCGACCGCTGGTGACATTGAAGAAAGTCATCGGACCGGAGTCACGCAAGGAGGGCCGCCGATGATCCGACTGCTCCTCACATCTGGTCATGGGCCAGCGGAGTGCCGCATGGCGCTAGCTCACGTGTTGCATCGACTCCATGCCGAGTCCGAGGCAACGGGCTGTGAATGCGACATCGCCGTGGTCGAGCACCCCGACGGAGCTGGCCCAGGCTCCGCGATCGCAATTCTTTCGGGCGCGGGCGCCGAACAACTCGCTCGGCGTTGGACAGGGGGAATAGTGTGGGTATGCAAAAGCCCGTTGCGCCCGCGCCACCCACGAAAGAACTGGTTCGTCGACGCCTTCGAGCTGCCGCCGCAGCCCCCGCCTCCCGCCGTCTCGCTCGCGGATGTGCGATTCGAGTCGTTCCGCGCTGGCGGACCGGGCGGCCAACATCAGAACAAGACCGAGAGCGCGGTGCGCGCGACACACGTTCCGACTGGCGTCAGCGCGACCGCCCGGGAGCAACGCTCTCAGCATCGCAACAAGACGCTCGCGTTGGAGCGGCTCGAAGCGTTGCTCGACTTGCGCGCTCGTCTGCGGGAGGCGGGAGAAGAACGGCTGATCCACGGAATGCATCGCGATGTGCGACGAGGCGCCGCCACGCTGCGATTCGAGGGAGTCGAATTCAAACCAGTGTAGTTCGTCTACGACTTTGGGATGATCTCATGACATTTGAAGAGTGGCCGGCCCAGTCCGGCGTTACTGCTTCCGAGATGGCGGCGCGGTTCAAGTCCTCATTGCGAAGAGGATCGGGACGTGCTGCCCTCCTGCTCGAAGCCGACCCGACGAACGAAGAGTTGCAGTCTATGCTCCTATCGGCATGCAAGACGAACCTAACTTACGATCCTCAGTGCGAGGAAGAACGCGCGCCGTATTTGTACCGTCTCATCACTTTGACCCGGCGGAGCGATTTTTTCTGGACGGAGCTATCGCGCTGTTTGGACAACTTCGACCAATCGAGTACGGAGAACATAGCTCAAATATACGGCGTCCTTTGCCTCCTTGCGAGCGGTCAGACCGACCACGACCATCATTCCTTGCAAGAATTTCTCGCGCGCGAAGCCATTCGAAAGGCGGAATTCGAACATGTCGGACATCCATGCGGCGAGCACCTCATTCGGCTCGACGGACTGGCCGCCTTTCTCGAGCTGATCCATCTCTATCACGCTGAGCTGCTGGATAACTTCGAGGCGCAAAGCGGCTGGGCCTACCGCACATGGGTCGAAGCGTTGAGTGTGAGAGACGGAGTTCAAAGCGCCGCCGCCGCGTTGGAGAGGGCGAGATCGAGCTCCCCCGAATTGGACTTGTTGATATCGCTCGATGTCGATACCGCATTGGTCGATCGCACCCTCGTCAAGCAGCCCAACGATGCGGTCGACTATGCCGCGGCCAAAGTCGGACTCGATCCGAAGAAGGGCTTTTCCCTATTCTGGATCAAGTCCGCTTCTGCCGATGACCTGTTGGCGGCGGCCTCTGATCTCATTCTCGAGACCGACGCAATGAAAATTCGGGCATATCTACGGATTTTCACCGCGCGCGATTTCCCTTTGAATCCCGAGCCCCTTTTCGCCATCGTCAAGGGCGCGAATCCACGAAACGCATGGCAAGCGACCAAGGCCATTGGGAGGCTCCACGACCACCGGATAAGGGACCTTGCATTCGAGCTCCTCGATGGCCTGGATACCCCCAGCGCCATTCGACTGCTCCGCAGCAACTATCAACCTGGGGATTTCGTGGCTATCGAGCGTGCAATACGCGAGGCTGATCCACTCGACGACAACGGATGGCATAGCGTCGGGTTGGCAGTTCTTGACCTTATCGAGGCCGTCGCCATTCCCCCGATCGAGAGCCGCGACATATTGCTCAGTCTTTACGAAAACATCCCGTGTTCCCTATGTCGCGAGGAGGTCGTGAGGAAACTGCATGATTCCGATCTCGCCCCGAGGTGGATGTTGAAGGAATGCGCGTTTGATGCGGAGCCAGAGACTGCGGAAATTTCTAAACGAAGCAGCGGCTAGCGTCTCGTTTCCCTACGTCGCCACCACGTTTGCAAGGCAGTAGTCGATGACTGATGAAATCAAAAGATCGCTGACGGAAAGTGAAATCCGTGATCTTGTCGAAACCGCAGTCGCGCATTTCGATGATCCGGATCCAGAAGATGACTTCGCCCTGTCGCCGGCTTGCGATGCGATAACGACGTTGCAGCGCAATGGGGATCAGTCGGTCTTCGATGTCTGCAGCGTTCTTTGTAGAAGCGCCAATCCGAGGGAGCGATCCGTGGGAGCAGCGATCCTCGGCCAATTGGGATATTCCCTGGAGCTCCTACGTGATCAGCGATTCGGCCTGCTGAAGGAAATGCTCGAACGGGAAATGTCGGGAGGCGCCGATCCAGAAATGCTCACGGAGATCTGCTTCGCGTTTGGTCATCTGAAGGATCCGCGTGGCATTTCCGCGGTCGTTCCTCTTGCCCGCCATCCTTTCTCGTCCGTGCGTTTTGCTGTCGTCTATGCGTTTTCCGCACAAGACGACCCTGTTGCGATCACATGGCTGATCGAATTGTCCAAAGACGAGGATCCGCACGTGCGGGACTGGGCTACCTTTGCCCTCGGCCAAGAAATCGAGGCGGACAATTCGGAAATAAGAGACGCGCTGCGCGCCCGGTTGACGGACGTCGACGTCGACACACGTTTGGAAGCGATATCGGGGCTTGCACGCCGCAAGGATAAGAGCGTGATCGATCACATCATCGCGGCTCTCGAAGCGGGCGAGGTTGGAGCCGTAATTTATGGAGCCGTGACCGACCTTGCAGATCCAATTTTCTGCATGCACCTAATGGGCACGAAACAGTCTGGCCAGGAACTTCCGAAAGTTGTTGCGGAATCCCACTATCTTCGATCGGCGTGGCAGGCGGCGGTCTTGGCTTGCGGATGCGACGCTACCTGATTACGAGACGCTGAATGTGGCGGTGTCTGCGGCGTTCGCTTTCCGTCATAATTCCGCTTTCGCCAGCCCGAGCGAGGAAGATGCGCCATAAGTGGCCATCCCCGGGGAAAGGCCGTAAAGCTTGGGTTGTATGTCACATTTAGCGGTAATTGGGACGGCTATGGGGAAGGTCGATTTCAAGATGCGACAGGTCTTCGCGCTCGCAACGCTCGCAACCCTCCTTCTCCCCGCCAGCGCCGAGGAGCCGACGACATTCCGGCAAAACCCTAAGGAGTGGCGCTCGCAGGGCGGCAACGGCGCCAATTGGCGCTATTCGCCGCTCACGCAAATCACGCCGCAGAACGCCGGAAAGCTGCAAGTGGCGACGATTGTTTCCACGGGCGGGCTGCGCGGCCACGAAGGCGCGCCGCTGGTCGTGGATGACGTCGCCTATTTCACGACGCCTTTTCCGAACGGGGTGTTTGCCCGCCGTCTCACCTATAACGCCGATAAAATTCTATGGCGCTATGTCCCTCGGCAAGATCCCTCGATCTTGAAGAAAATTGGCGGCGACGCCGTCAATCGCGGCCTCGCCTATGGCGACGGTAAAGTCTTTTTATCCCAGCTCGATACGAATCTCGTCGCAATCGATGCGAAATCCGGCACAGTGATATGGTCTCGCACCAACGGCGATCCGCAAATCGGCGAAACCTCGACCAGCGCGCCGGCGCTTCTCAAGGATAAAGTTCTGGTCGGTCTTTCGGGCGGCGATTTCGGCGTGCGTGGCCATGTCACCGCCTATGACGCCAAGACGGGCCAGCGCCTTTGGCGCGGTTATTCGACCGGCCCAGACGCCGACACGCTGATTGACCCTGAAAAGACGACGCATCTCGGCAATCCGGTCGGCAAGGAGGCCTCGCTTGCGAGTTGGCAGGGCGAACAATGGAAGATCGGCGGCGGCGCGCCCTGGGGCGCCTTTTCCTACGATGCCGATCTGAACCTCGTCTACTATGGCACGGGCAATCCGGCGCCCCGAAACGCCAAACAGCGTCCCGGCGACAACCGATGGACATCGACCATTTTCGCCCGCGACCTCGACACCGGCACAGTGCGTTGGGTCTATCAGGTCACGCCGCATGATCAGTGGGATTACGACGCGACGAGCGAGATGATTCTCATCGATCTCGACATTGACGGCGCCGCTCGCAAGGCGCTCGCTCATTTCGACAAGAACGGCTTCGCCTATTTTCTCGACCGCGCCACGGGCGATCTCTTGTCGGCCGACAGATTTGGCGCCCACGTCAATTGGGCGAGCAAGATCGAACTCGACAAGAACTCGCCTTTTTATGGCCGGCCGCTGCTCGTGGATGAATATACGCCAGAGATCCGCGGTGAAGATGTCAACACGAAGAGTATCTGTCCGTCCTTCTTGGGAGCGAAAGGGCCGCAGCCCGCAGCTTATTCGCCAAACGAAAAATTGTTTTATCTACCGCTCACCACCAAATGCATGGACAACGAGCCTTACGCCGTCAGATATGAACCCGGCAAGCATTATCTCGGCGTGACAACCGAAGAGTATGAGGAATTTTCTGTGACGAAAGCTAGCGACCGCCGGGCCTGGGGAGGCGGCGCCCTCGTCGCGTTCGATCCGACATCGAAAGCCGTTCGCTGGTCGCTTCCCGAACGACACCCCCTTCGTTCGGGCGCGCTCGTCACTGCGACAGGCGTCGTCTTCTACGGCACGATGGAAGGCTATTTGAAAGCGGTCGACGGGAAGACCGGCAAGGAGCTCTGGAGTTTCCACACGGGCTCGGGAATCGTCGGCGACGTCGTCTCCTACGAGCACGGCGGCAAGCAATTCGTCGCGGTGCTGTCGGGCGTCGGCGGGCTTGTCGGACTGGAGTTGATCGATCTCAAGCAAGGCGTCATGGACGGCCCGATCCGCAGTTTGCCCGACTACAACGCTCTCGGCGGCATTCTGACCATATTCGCGCTGCCGAATTGAGGACGCTGGCGTTCGAAGCGGTCGGGTCCAAGGCAAAGTGGAGTTGGCCAACGAATGGCTGCAGCGGGCCAAATTGGAGCCCCGGGCGCAACGGCCCCCAAGCGCCACGAGCTGCCGCCGGCGAATTTCCGGCGATCGGGGCCGCTCGTTTAGGGATTTCGGGTGAGCGTGGGTAGAGCGCCTGATATTCCCGTTGGCCGAAGAGCAAATCACCCGCTGAACAAAGGAGCGCGCAAATGTCGGGGCCATTCCCCCACATCGAACCCTATGGGAGCGGCATGCTCGATGGAGGCGATGGGCATCAGGTCTACTGGGAGTGCTGCGGCAATCCCGCTGGGAAGCCTGCTCTTTTCCTGCACGGCGGTCCAGGTTCAGGCTGTTCGGCGGGTCAGCGGCGGTTCTTTGATCCTCGCCTCTACAGTGCCGTGCTGCTGGATCAGCGCGGGTCAGGGCGCAGCCGGCCGCTGGCGAACGAACCCGACGCCGACCTCAACAGCAATACTACTGCCCACCTCATCGCCGACATCGAGGCGTTACGCGAGATGCACGATGTGAATCGCTGGGTCATTTTGGGTCTGTCGTGGGGGACCACTCTCGGCTTGGCATATGCCCAGGCTTACCCGCACCGCGTGAAAGCCCTGGTGCTGGGCTTCGTAACGACCACGTCCCGGCGCGAGGTGCGATGGATCACCGAGGATGTCGGACGTATCTTTCCACAGGAATGGGACCGTTTCGCGACCGCCGTCCCAGAGCACTTGCGACGCCTGCGGCTCGTCGATGCCTACGCCACCATGCTCGCTGACCCCGACCCCATCATTCGCGATAACGCTGCACGCGAGTGGTGCGCTTGGGAGGAGGCACACATCTCACTAACGCCAGGGCACATTTCGGACCTACGCTACGAGGATCCACAATTCCGCCTGCGTTTCGCGCGGCTGGTTACGCACTATTGGCGGCATGCGGCCTTCCTTGAAGAGGATCAGCTCATCCGCGACGCTGCTAAGCTCAATGGCATCCCCGGCGTGTTGATCCACGGACGCTACGATGTTAGCGGACCATTGGTGACAGCTTGGCAACTCTCTCAGCGATGGACGACCAGTCGGCTGCGAATACTTGACGACGCTGGACACGGCGGCGGTAAAGATTTTATGCCGCTGGTTCTCGGGGCCTTGAAAGAGTTCGCGGGACCATAGTCACGCACTCGGGGTCGCGTGTCTAAATTTAACCGATACCTACAGATCAGCTCCGCCGTCGATCCGTGGCGCACCCCAAGCAAATGAGCGCGCCGGCGGCCGCTAATGCGCTGAGTCGGCGCGGCGCACTGAGCATTCTATATGTTGCGGCGCCCGATCGAGCGGAAAGGCATAGCTTCATCGAAACGGCGACGGAGTGGGCCGAACGATAGAAGGGGCCGGAGAGGGAGGCTCGGGCCGCTGCTTTTCGAGGCGCGACTCGATGTTCTCTTTCATCTCGCGCAATAGCGCGGCGTTTCCCGCGACGCCGTCGGCGAGATCGGCGAGGTGGGGCGCAACCTCCTCCGTGGCGATCTTCGAGCGCACGCGCTCTCGCGCCATTCGGCCAGGATCCAAGGCGTCGGCGGGTCGCCGGTGAAACGTGCGGCCCTGCTCGATGAAGGAATCGATCGACCGCTCTTGCGTGCGCCGGCAGGCCTCGACGAGATCGAGGGCAAGAGATTTATAGGGCTTGGAGGCCATATCGGCGGCGGTCCGCTTCCAAAGATCGTCCGCCTCGATCGGCTTGGCGTCGCCGAGCGCGCGGCTACGCCTCTCGGCCTCATGGACGGCCGCCTCGGAAATCATCGTCCAGGTCGTTCCCCTGGCGCGGCTTTCCGCGACATAGGCCTTGAAGGCCGTAATACCGGCGCTGCCGCGCGGCAGGGCGTCGATATGCTCGTCCGAGGTGACGCCTTGCGCGGCGTCGATCGTCAGCGCATGGCCGAAGCCGAGCATCAGCCGCTTGGTGACGGGATCGGTCAGACGGCGCCATTCGACCTCGCCGATCTGGCCCTTGGCGTTTTGCAGCAGGAGGCCGCCGGCGGTCTTGCCCATCACCTTCACGACATGGCCGTTATAGCCGATCGGGCCTTCCTTGCCGTCGATCTTCGCCCATGTGTAGCGGTAGAGGCGCAGATGGTCGCCGGTGGCGATCGGCAGGTCGAAGGCGTGCGGCTCCTTGGCGCCGCGCGGCGCGATCGCCTTGTGAACAGTCTCATCGGCGCCGATCTCGCCACGCGCTTTGAGCCGCGTCCGGATCGCCATGCTGATCGCGGCGGCGTCCTCATTGGTCGGCGCCGAGATCGTGATCCCGCGCTTCGAGCCGGCGGCGTCGAGAATGTCCCGCCGGCTGACATAAAAATCGGCGATCTTTGCGGCCACCTGGTCGAAATCGCCGCCGACCAGCATGGCCGTTCCCTCGGCGCGCTTCATTGCGAGAGCGGACTCGGCCTCGGACTCGCGGAACATGCCGGCGATCTGCCGGTCGCGCCGATCGACCTGACGGACGGCGGTGAGGAGCTCGGGTTGCGCCGATTTCGGCAGGGCGCGACGCAGGATTTCGATCGTATCGCCGGCTTCGATCGCCTGCGCCTGCTCGCGGTCGCCCAGCGCCTTTATGGTCATGCCGGTCTCGGCCTGCAGCTCGAGCAGCCGCAGCATCGGCCGCGGCGAGATCTGGCTGATCTCGTCGATGACGAGGATCGTGTTGCGAGTGGGCATGAACTCGCCGGCCTCGACGGATTTGAGAAATGGCTCCAACGCCCGTGTCCGATCGATGCCGGCGTCCTGCAGCGCGTCGGCCTGACGCCATGCGGTCGAGACGCCGACGAGCTCGCGGCCCGCGGCGTCGAAGCGCGTGTCCGCCTTCCAGGCGGCGACGAGAGGCCGCAGCAGCGTGGATTTGCCCGCGCCGGCGACGCCGGTGAGGAGCGACAGCGCGCCGCCCTGGCCGAGCGCGTAGATCGCGGCCTTTTGCGCCGCGCCATGCTCCGGCTCGCTGTCGAAATCGAGACCCGATGCCTCTATGGCGCGGCGGATGTCGGCGGCCGCCAGCGCGCCGGACGTGTCGAGCGCGGCGCGCGCGGCATGGTCGCGGAGGCTCTCCTCGACGCGGATCTGCGCGGAATTGGTGACGCGGAGCACCTGCCGCGGCTCGTCCTCGGGATTTTCGCGCTTCGCCCAGGCGGCGACCAGATCGACGTGCTCGCCGTGAAGGTCAATTCCCTTGCGCTCGATCAGCTCGACGACGCGGTCGATATCCTTGACGCCGCCGGCGACGCCCACGCCGATCAAGCCGCGCGCCGCGTGGATGCGAAGGCGATCATGGTCGATGACGGCGGCCGTGTGGAATTCCTCGGCGAGATGTTTCGCCGCGAAGGCGTAGGCCTGCTCGAACCGCTCATCGTTCGACAGCGCGGCGATCTTCGCGTCCTCCATGACGGTCGAGTGTTCCCAGCCCATCGCCTCGGCCTGGTCGCGCCAGATTTTATGATCGGTCTTTTCGCCATGCTTGGCGAGGCGCGCGGCCGCCGCCGCTTCGCGGAGGATTTCGGCTTTCTTTTCCGCGGAGATGTCGTCCCAATCGAGCCCTTGGCCGGCCGCGAAGGCCTTGGCGTTGCGCAGGACCTGATGGGTGCTCTTGCTGAAGGCCTCATTGGCGAATTGCGGGATCGCGAGGATGATGGCGGCTTGCTCCTTATCGTCATAGGCGACGCGGATGCCGAGCGTGCGCAGCTCATCGGCGAGGACGGCCTGGGCGAAGGCGCCGAACTCGTGGACGCGGGCGTGAAGGCGCTGGGTGTCGAGCGATCCGATATGGCCTTCGCCGGTGACGACCAGATTGAACAGCGCATTGTGGATGTGGTCGTGGGGATCGCCTGCGATCGGCGCTTCGAGGAGATAGGTCGCGCCCTCGCGGCCGTCCTGGACCGGAAGGGTCGGACGCGCGATATAATGGCGGAAGCTGACCCAGCCGACAGCGCCGGGATCGGCGCCGCTCTCCCCCGCGCGCCCGCGCCGCGCCCAGCCGATTTCCCGGGCGACATAGCGCATCGCCGCGTCATTGGCGCGATAGATGGCGTTGCGGATGGCGGCGGCCTCCGCCGGATCCTGCGCGAATTCCGCCGCGAGCGTCACGGATTTATGGGGCGAGAAGGTGAAGTCGTAGCCGCTGATTTCTCGCTTGTGCTTGGACCAGGCCTCGCCCGTGTCGGCGCGCTTGCCCTCGAACAGCCGATCGAGCTCCTCGTCCTTGGGCGCGTGGTGAGAATTGATGCCGAGCGCGCGGGCGACGGAGAGCGGCATGTCCGATCGCCACGCCGGCCCGGCGTCGCGGCCGGTGTAGTAGCTGGTGAGGCGCGAGCCCGGCTCCAGCTGCTGCTGGCCGAGGGCCTCGGTCGCCTGCTCGGGCGGGGGCGGGCCGAGCCTCGCTTCCGTGAAATACATGCGGACGAGCTTGCCGTCGGAGGCGGCCGCGAACTTGCGGAAGGTGATCATCGATCAGGCCTTCGCTAGGGAAGAGAAGCGCTTTTCCAGCGCCTCGACGGTCTTGTCCGGGACGCTTTGCTGCAGGTCGACGAGGAGCTCGAAGGTCTTCCGCGAGAGAATGAGCTGCTCGCGGTTCTGCGCGATCAGATGGGCGAGCAAATCGCTCAGCGTCGGCTCGCCGGCGTCGTCCTTGGGCGTGAGCAGGGCGATGATCTCGTCGAGGCGAGCGATGGTGATGCGGATCTGCTCGTTCTGCAGGGCGACCGCTTCGACGATCTGGTGGGCTTCCTCCTCGACGCGAGCGAGCCCTTCTTTCAATTCCTCGGACATGATTGCGCCTCCGCTACGAGCGCGAAGCGTCGCCGGAGTCTGTGCGAATGAAAACGATCGGCGCCGAAAGATTCGCGGTGGCGTCCGGCGCTGGCGGCGCGCGGCTCGCGACATCAGCGGTCATGGGCGCTCACACCACGCCGCGCCGGCGACCGCTCTACGGAGAGTCGCCGGCGACCGGGGATACTACCGACGCCGCCACTGCCGATTTGAGATGTGGAGCCGCTTTGAACACGACGACCCGACGCGAAGAGACGAGAGCCGCAGCTCCGGTTCTCGGATCGCGGCCCGGGCGAGCGTTTTTGGAGCGGATGCGAAAAGAGCCGAAGCCGCGAAGACTTACGTCTTCTCCGCTGGTCAGGGAGGACAGCATTTCCTCGAGCGCGCAATCGAGCAGTGCTTTTGCGTCCGCGCGGGAGAGGCCGGGGATGCGGGCGTAAATGGCATGCGCGAGGTCGTCACGCGTCACCGTGCTCCTGGAAACAGCTGCGTCCAAAATCCCATCCGGCTTTCCGCCGTTCCCTCGAAAACACACGGCGTCGCCCGCAGGGCAAACCGAATCACAGTGCGGCTGGAGAATGTCTAACCCGCAAGTACAGGGCGGACCAGCGCCGCCCCCGCTGGGTATTTGGTCACTGCGGCTTTTCGTTGGCGATCCCAGCGAGTAGCCGGCTGCCCGCAAGCGGTGGTCGATGACGAGGATGCGCCAGAGTTCCTCGTTCACCGTTCCCAACGGCCGGGCGGTGCCAAGAGTGGAAGGTTCGATCTGTGTGAACCGCGCCGGGATTGCCGGAGGCTCCAACTCTTGATTGGATGGGGCCATGGATACGAAGAAGAAGACATCGAACAGATTTTCACCTGAGGTTCGGGAACGGGCGGTTCGGATGGTGCTGGAGCACCGCGGCGACCATGCCTCGCAATGGGCGGCGATCGCCTCGATCGCGGCGAAGATCGGCTGCACGGGCGAGACGTTGCGGAACTGGGTGCGCCAGGCGGAGCGCGACTCGGGCGCCCGCCCTGGCGCGACGACGGATGAGCGCGAGAGGATCAAGGCGCTGGAGCGGGAGAACCGCGAGCTGCGGCAGGCCAATGAGATCCTGCGCAAGGCGTCGGCTTATTTTGCGGCGGCGGAGCTCGACCGCCGCTCGAAACAATGATCGCCTTCATCGACGCTCATCGGGAGACGCACGGGGTCGAGCCGATCTGCAAGCTGTTGCCGATCGCCCCTTCCACCTATTGGGCGCATGCGGCGCGCCGGCGCGACCCTGCGAAAGCCTCGGCCAGAGCGCGCCGGGACGCGGTCCTTCGCAAGGAGATACGGCGCGTCTACGATGAGAACTTCCAGGTCTATGGCGTGCGCAAGGTGTGGAGGCAGTTGGACAGGGAGGGCGAAAAGGTCGCGCGCTGCACAGTGGCGCGGCTGATGCGGAGCATGGGGTTGCAAGGGATCGTGCGCGGCCGGCCGGTCAAAACGACGGTGAGCGACCGCAAGGCTCCGCGCCCGCTCGACAAGGTGAACCGGCAATTTCGGGCGGCGCGGCCGAATGCGCTATGGCTGTCCGATTTCACTTATGTCTCGACTTGGCAAGGCTTCGTCTATGTGGCTTTTGTGATCGACGCCTTCGCTCGGCGGATCGTCGGCTGGCGCGCCTCGCGCACGGCGCATGCGGGCTTCGTGCTCGACGCGCTCGAGCAGGCGCTGCATGATCGTCGGCCGGTTCACGGCGGCGGTCTCGTCCATCATAGCGACCGCGGCGTTCAATACGTCTCTATAAAATACACCGAGCGCCTCGCCGAGGCCGGCGTCGAGCCATCGGTCGGCAGCGTCGGCGACAGCTACGACAACGCGCTCGCCGAGACGATCAACGGACTCTACAAGGCCGAGCTGATCTGGCGAAAGGGGCCGTGGCGAAGCTTCGAGGCGGTCGAGTTCGCCACGCTCGAGTGGGTCGACTGGTTCAACAATCGCAGACTGCTGGAGCCAATCGGAAACATTCCGCCGGCAGAAGCCGAAGCGCGCTATTATGCGCAACTCGAGGAGCCCGCCATGGCGGCGTGACGCAGACGAAATGGCCTCCGGCGATCCCGGCGCGGTTCAGTGCTTGGGATCATCCAATGAATGCGTCAGCCCAACGGCTCGGCTCCGAATCGTCGCCAGAGGTTTGGATAGCGTCGGGCCAAATGATCCACATCCTCTTCGAAAGGCTCGCCGAAAGGCCCAGGTCCCCCCAATCCGGCTTCCAGATCAGCGGACGGCCCAGATTTGGACCACGCCCTCGAACGTTCCAACGGCAAGACGGTGACCGTCGGGAGAAAACGCCAACGCAAAAATAACTCCGCCCGGCAGACCGCCATAAAACGTCGCCACCTTCTTACCATCTGAGGCGCGCCACAAGCGAGCAATGTCGAAAAAGGCTCCAGTCGCCAACTGCGTTCCATCGGGTGAGAATGCCGCGATCACATGTGGTGGAATATGCCCACCCAATTCGAAGACAGGCTTGCCGGAGGCAATCTGCCAGATTCGCGCGCTTCCATCCTCCGCCCCGGTGACGAGGCGCGCCCCGTCGGGTGAAAAGCCAATTGAATCCACTGGGGCCGTGTGGCCCAAGAGCGCCGCGATTTCCTCTCCCGTCGCAGCATCCCAAATCCTCGCGGTCTTGTCCCAAGATGCGGTCGCTATACGCTTGCCGTCGGGCGAAAAGGCAACTGCGTTCACAAAGAAACTGTGCCCCGAGAGCGTCGCTTCGGGAACGCCGGTGAAGGCGTTCCAAATCCTTGCCGTTCGGTCTGCCGATGCGGTCGCCACCCTCGCGCCGTCAGGCGAAAATGCGATGCCTTGGACGAGCATCGTGTGGCCAGTGAGTGTCACCAGTGGCTTCATGCTATCTAGCGAAAAAATGCGAGCGCCTTTGTCGCCGCAAGTCGCGAAGCGTTTCCCATCGGGGGAATATACCCCACCGTACTGCGCAAACTCCCGATCAGGAACACTATGAACGACTTTCGCGTCTGAAGCGGATAGCAAGGACGCAACCCCATCGACCGAAACAGCCAAAAGCGTCTGCCCGTCTGGAGAAAACGCGACCGAATGGATTACGCCGCCCAGCTTGTTCGATTGTGCGAGCAATTCCGGGGAGACGCTGCTGCTTTCGATTTCGCTGCGGAAGCGCATCACTTGGCGGCTAGTTTCTTTCGCAATGATCGCCTGCGCCGACGTATTGACTTCATCGCCGGAGGCGCTGAACGACGTCACAACTGTCAGGGCCGACACCAGAAATGCTCGTTCGAAAGACATTGATCGTCTCAAGTCTGAATTGTTCGTGGGAGGCCAACCGCGCGAGCGTCCCTAGGTTCATTCACGAAAGAATGGCGCGCCGTCGAGAGGCAGCGCAGACGACACGTTACTTCTACAGCTTCCTCATCTTCGTCTTCTTCGATCACCCCCACATCCCCCGCATCTTCGCCCGCACATCGACCCGCAGGCCAGCCCCGGCGAGACGCTCGCTCGACGCCGCCGCGGCCGGCCAGCTCACGCACTCGAAATGCCGCAGTATCTCCGCCGAAATAAATCGCGTGCGCGCTGCGTAGACATGCCGGTCGCCCTGCGCCGGTTGGCCATGTGTGAAAAATCGCTGCGGCGTCACCAGGCGCAGGCTGTCCTTCGCGCGCGTCATCGCGACATAGAGCAGTCGGCGCTCCTCCTCTATCTCCGCCGCCGTGCCCGTTGCGAGATCGGAAGGGATGCAGCCGTCGACGCAGTTCAGCACGAAAACCGACTTCCACTCCTGCCCCTTGGCCGAATGGATCGTCGAGAGGATGAGATAATCCTCGTCGCGCAGAGGCGGGCCGGCTTCGTCGCTGGTCGCGTCCGGCGGGTCGAGCGTCAGCTCGGTGAGGAAGCGCTCGCGCGAGGGATGGCAGGCGGCGATCTGCTCGAGCTGCACGAGATCGGCGAGGCGGCTCGGCGCGTCCTCGTGCAGCCGCTCGAGATGCGGCTCATACCAGCGGCGCGCCGCTTCCATTTCCGCCGGCCAGCCCTCTCTCGCATGCAGCATTTGCAGCGTCGCGACGAGGTCGCGCCAATCCTCGCCGGCGCGTGGCGGCGTCGGCGCCTCGGCGAGGCAGGTGAGCGGGTCCGGACGCTCGATGAGGAAATCGAGAATCTTCTGCGCGGAGGAGGGGCCGACGCCGGGCAGGACTTGCAGAATGCGAAAGCCGGCGACGCGATCACGCGGGTTCTGCGCGAAGCGCAGCAAAGCGAGAACATCCTTCACATGGGCGCTGTCGAGGAACTTCAGCCCGCCGAATTTCACGAAGGGAATGTTGCGGCGCGCGAGCTCCAGCTCCAGCATGGCGCTGTGATGCGAGGCGCGGAACAGCGCCGCCTGCTGCTTCAGCGTCATGCCGGCTTCGCGCGCCTCGAGCACGCGCTCGGCGATGAAACGCGCTTGATCGCTCTCGTCGCGTACGGCGACGAGCTGCGGCCGCTCCGATGAGCGGCGCTCGGTCCAGAGGATCTTGGCGTAGCGCTCGGCGGCGAGCGAGATGACGGCGTTGGCCGCGGCGAGGATCGGCTCGGTCGAGCGATAATTGCGATCGAGCGTGACGATTTCCGCCGGCGGCGTGAAGCTCTTCGGAAACTCTAGAATATTGCGCACCGTGGCGGCGCGGAAGGAGTAGATGGATTGGGCGTCGTCGCCGACGACGGTGAGCCCCTGGCCCTTCGGCTTCAAGGCGAGCAGGATGGAGGCCTGGAGGCGATTGGTGTCCTGATATTCGTCGACGAGAATGTGATCGAAGCGGCCGCCGATCTCCTCGGCGAGCGCGTCGTCCTGCATCATCTGCGCCCAATAGAGCAGGAGATCGTCGTAATCGAGCACATTCTGCGCCTGCTTCGCCTCCACATAGGCGGCGAACAAGCGTCGCAGCTCCTCGTGCCAGCGCGCGCACCAGGGGAAGGCGCCGAGCAGCGCCTGCTCGAGAGGAATTTCGGCGTTCACGGCGCGGGAGTAGATCGCGAGACACGTTCCCTTGGTGGGGAAGCGGGTCTCGGTCTTGGAGAAGCCGAGCTCGTGGCGGATGAGATTCATCAGATCGGCGGAGTCTTCGCGATCATGAATGGTGAAGGCGGGGTCGAGGCCGATGGCGCTGGCGTATTCGCGCAGCAGCCTCGCGCCGATCGCGTGAAACGTGCCGGCCCAGGCGAGGACATCGCCGCCGCCTTTGGAGCCCAGCGCCTCGGCGCAGATGCGCTCGACGCGGCGAACCATCTCGGCGGCGGCGCGGCGGGAGAAGGTCATTAGCAACATGCGCTGCGGATCGGCGCCCCGGACGATGAGATGCGCGACCCGATGGGCGAGCGTGTTCGTCTTTCCCGAGCCGGCGCCCGCGATGATCAGCAGCGGGCCGCCGGCGGGAGCCGACGAGCCGTCATGGAGGCCGTGCTCGACGGCGCGGCGTTGTTCGGCGTTGAGCTTTTCGAGATAGGCGACGGAGGTCATGGGCGAATCGGTGGCGTGAGCGGGCCTGCGGACTGAACCATAATTCTTGTTTTGTTCGCAATGGCGGCGTGTGTCGGGGGAGGATGGGGCGAGCTGGCGGCCCGGTTCGAATTTCCGTGAAGCGCCAGACGCGGAATCCTTCCCGGAAACTCGCCGTAGCGAGACGATAGGCCCGACTCCGTTCCGTTTCAGATCCGAATGCCATGCAGACTGGGTCTGGTTCTTCACTTCCTGCTCGCGGCGACATTCATTTGACGCAGACGTCTTGCAACAAACTCACAAGGGCAACTCTACCTAATGGAGCACATAGAGTTCGGTCGATAACGCACGTCGGTCGAAAGCTTCACGTGTCGGGAGACCAGCCGCGCTTCGTCGCCTCCATGGGAAAGATTCTGCACCACAAAGTCGAGATCGCGGAGACTTGCGATCGCGGCGAAGATTTTTGCGCGGCGCTCGCGTTCGTTTTCCGGATTTGAATGCCGGGCGTCCTTCAACGGGCCGAGCAGTTGCGGCGCCCGCGCGCTTCCGCATAGCATGCGCCTTCGATCCTCGCAGAGCGATTTATTGCCGTGGACTCCACCGACGTCGAAATCGGACACGTTCCGTATGTCGACTTCAAAACCGCATTCGCAAGTCTTCACGAGCGCATCTACGTCAAACGCAAATCTCTGGCCCACGAGGCAGAGGTCCGCGCCATCTTCAAACGCCTGTCGATGGAGAGTCCGCCTGTGGGCCTCATGATGCCTGTCGACTTAGAGCTGCTCGTCAAAGCGGTGGTGGCGTCGCCGTTCGCGTCGCTTTGGCTGCACTCGCTCCTTGAAAAGACGAAATATCTCTCATAGCCTGCATTCTAGTCTTCTTGAGACGGGAAGTGGTTGTAGATTGATTTTTTTCGGCCTGTGAGACATTCTCGCGCTATCTTTGCTATCAGCGTTCTGGCAAAAGCCCCTCCACGTACAAGCCCGAGACCATGAGAAAGAATTCCGCTCTCGCGATCGTCTGCGCCTGTCTGCTTCAAATTTCCGATTTGTCCCCATCACACGCCGCCGGGTTGCGATTGGAGGGAACCGAGCGTTGGGTCGTCCTTGGAGCGAAGCAGGATAAGACGGAGGCAATCGATCTCGCGCGAAACTTTGCGCAAAGTGTTAGTGGAGTGCGCGTCGTGCGGGGGGCGAAAGACTGGTTCGCCGTCATTGTTGGACCTCTCGCCGTGCCGTCGATCGAAAAGGCAAGGGCGGCGCTGGGGCCACGGCTATGGCTGCCCCAGGACGCATACCTTTCGCGCGGGGAGCGTTACGTCGAAACAGTCTTCGAGGCACCGCCCTCCCCCATTCTGGCCGTGCTTGAGTACAAAGGTGAAAAGCCGACCCGAATGACTTTCGGAAATCTTTCCGTCGTCCTCTCCAGTCTGCATGACAAGCAGGGCAACCGCGAACCGACGATTCGCGGGGAGCTAGACGGGAAGCCAGCATTTTTCGCCCGAATTAATGAAAATGCCGCGGCCGAAGGCCAGACCCTTTCTTCGCGAGCCCGCATCATTAAACTGGACCCGTCCAGCCCGACGCCGCAGGTCGTGTTCTCTTATTTTTGGGGCGGAGCGCATTGCTGCACGGTCACCAAGATCGCCACCACCGACCCCGGAACCGGCAAATGGCGCATTATCGACGCACAGACTCTCGACGGCGATGGCTACTCATTCGAAGACATTGATGGCGATGGCGCCGTCGAGCTTTTGAGCAACGACAACAGCTTTCTTTATGCATTTGATTCTTACGCAGCCTCCGCCACTCCGCCCAAAGTTTTCCGCCTCTCCGGAGGGACATTAAGAGACGTCACGCTCGACGCGACGTCCCGTCCTTATCTGCGGCGCGCGCTCAAGCGCATGGAGGGCTGGGCGACCCAAAGCCCGGAAATGTGGGGCTCTAATGGTTTTCTCGCGGGCTGGGTGGCGGCTAAGGCGCAACTCGGAGAGTTCGACGAAGCCTGGCGGCAAATGCAGAAAAGCCACGATCGCAATTCTGAGTGGCCCTTAAAAGAATGCCTTCTTCCCGTAAGCATAGACAGGTGCCCTGACGGGAAAAAGCGCAACGTTTCCTTCCCGGACGCATTGCGGGCGCACCTTCTCAAAAACAGCTACTTCTCTTCGCCTCCCGCTCCTTCAGCCGAGACGCACAGCAGCGAGTCACCGCCTATTGCGTCGCGGCCGGAACAGAAAAAACCTGTTGATTCGGGATCCGTCACGGGCACCGGCTTTTTCATCTCAAAGAACGGCCACATCTTGACCAACGCGCACGTCGTCGAAAATTGCGCTTCCATCCGCCTGGTCTATGGCTCGGATGGCCCGCGCGCGCTGAGATTATTGTCACGCGATACCACGAACGACCTTGCAATATTGAAACCCGATGATTTCGGAGTGACTCCCGCCGCGTTCAGGTTTCGAGTCCGCCTTGGGGAGGAGATCGCGGTTTTCGGTTTTCCGCTAAGCGGTCTTCTCACGACGCACGGAAATTTTACGTTGGGTAACATAACTGGCCTCGCCGGAATTCATGACGACACTCGCATGCTACAGATATCGGCACCGGTGCAGCCGGGCAATAGTGGCGGCCCTCTGCTCGATCAAACCGGCGCCATAGCAGGCGTAGTGGTGTCGAAATTGGACGTTCTTAAAGTAGCGGCAGCCACCGACGACTTCGCCCAGAATGTGAACTTCGCTATCAAGGCAAACGTCGTCCGGACATTTGCCGAGGCTCAAGGTATTACATTGATTGAGGCAAAAATAGACGATGCCAAGCTTTCCCCCGCCGATCTCGCAGACCGCGCCAAGTCGTTTACAGGCCAAGTTGAGTGCAAACGCTAATATGAATACCTTCTTTGTTAACCCCTCAGGAGGTGTGACGCCTTGTCATTGGCCACAGTCTAGCCGGCGAAGCTTTGAGCTTATCTGAACCCGACGCGTTTTTTCGGCCTACGACCACTTTGGCTCAAACTGAAGCCCCGCGTGGGTGCCAGAAGCGCCAGGAGCGGCCATTCGACGCGGACGACCGGAGGGTCCGCTTTCCCTGAATTTCGCGGACGTTCGCCGCGCCGGATAGCTCTTGCGATCGATAACCTCCTGGCCATTGTGCGCTCGCCGCCGCATCACGCCTCCGATCCGCTAAGCGCTTGGCAATCGAACGCCGCGAGGCGTAAGTCTCAACAGACCCCATGTCGGCGAGCGCGAAGCGGCCCCACAGCGATGTCGCAAGGGCGTAACTGGCTGCGTCTTCGCTCTTGTCACGCTCTTTGGTGCCGCCCAGGTCCATGGCATCACCTTGATGCATCGAAGGCATCGATGCCGGTGAGTTCGGCCGAAAGCGTCCAGAGCCGCTCGGCCTGATCGGGATCGGCGGCGTAATCTCGAACGCCGACGAACGGTTCATTTGCAGTCTCGGCGCGCACGGCAATATCGCAATCCTCGCAATAGAGACCGACAAGACCGTCGAGCATCGGCGAGGTCGCGGCCCATACTTGCGTCGCTGCGCCTTGGGCTGCCGTCTTGAAGGTCGGGTCGGCTGGCGCACCACTCGCGTCGAGCCAGCCCTCGGCGATCATCTCCGCCTGCGCCAGATGCCGCTGGAGCGGCGTGAATATCTTTCCGGGATGAAGCGAGAAGGCCTGCACGCTGGCCTCGCGCCCAAGCCGGCCGAGATGGACGGCGAATAGCGCATTCGCCGTCTTCGACTGGCCGTAGGCGCGCCATTTGTCATAGCCGCCAACAAAATGAAGGTCGTCCCAACGGATTGGCGAATTGTGGTGGCCGGCCGAAGAGACCGAGATGACACGTGCACCACCTTCGAGCAGCGGCCAAAGCGCGTTTGTCAGCGTGAAATGCCCGAGGTGATTGGTGGCGAACTGCGCCTCCCAGCCTGGTCCTACCCTCGCCTCCGGGCAGGCCATGATGCCGGCGTTGTTGATCAGAATATCGATGTGTTGGCCACCGGTGAGGATGTGCTCGGCGAAGGCGCGCACGCTGTCGAGGTGCGACAGGTCCAACGGCTCGACCGTCACGCCGACGATGTCCTTCGTAGCTGCCGCCGCTGCCGCTGGATTGCGCGCGGCAACGATGACCTGGGCTCCAGAAGCGGCAAGCGCCCTCGTCGTTTCCAAGCCGAGCCCCGAATGGCCTCCGGTGACGATCGCGCGCTTACCGGTGAGATCGATATTGGCGAGAACATCCGTCGCGGTGCTTCTTGCCCCAAAGCCGGACCCGAGTGGTTTCTGATTGTCGATCATGGTGTCTCTCCGAGAGGTGCGGTTTCGCCCGCACGTTTGCTCTCGTGAAAGATGATCCGTGGTGTCCGCACGATCCATGCCGTATAGTCCACTTTTCCTTCTCGATCGTCTGGATCTTCGTGGTGGACCCCTTGTCCGATGTTCTGTCGCTTCTGAAGCCGAAAAGCGCGATCAGCGCGGGCCTCGACGCCGGCGGTGAGTGGGCGATCCGCTTTCCCCCACATGAAGGCATCAAGTTCAACGCGGTCATGCGCGGAGCCTGTTGGGTTCAGGTCGATGGGGAGCTGGAACCGCGACGGATCGAAGCCGGCGACTGCTTCCTGCTCACGCGCGGCCGACCGTTCCTCTTCGCGACGGACCTCGCATTGCCCCCGATCGAATCTCCCACCATCTATGATCAGGCTGTCGACGGCATCGCGACCTGCAACGGCGGCGGCGACTTCTTCCTGATCGGCGGCCGTTTTTCTTTCGACGGCGATCATGCCGGAATGTTGTTCGGGGCCTTGCCAGCCATCGTTCATGTGCGTGACGCCTCGAACCAGGCTGCCGTTCTGCGCTGGTCGCTGGAGCAACTGGCTGCGGAACTGAAAGATCGACCTCCAGGTGGAATGCTGATGGCGGAGCACCTCGCCCAGATCATGCTCTTGCAGGTCTTGCGGCTCTGGCTCGCCTCCGGGACGGACAAACCCGCCGGATGGTTGTCGGCGCTGTCCGATCCTCGGCTGACGAGAGGGCTCGGCGCCATGCACGCCGAGCCCGCTCGCCACTGGACGCTTGCGGAACTGGGAGCCATCGCCGGCATGTCGCGCAGCACGTTCGCAGCGCGTTTCCGAGAAGCGGTTGGACAACCGCCCCTGGACTATCTCATCCGCTGGCGCATGGTACTCGCGGCTGAACGGCTCAAGCGAACGAACGACAGTGTCGGGGAGATCGGCTTTTCCATCGGCTATGAATCCGAAGCGGCCTTCAGCACAACCTTCCGGCGGGTCGTTGGCTGTGCGCCGGGAAAGTTCCGACGAGACGACGCTCCCTGAATCTTTTCTGCCGCGCGCCGTATCCGCTGACCGCTCTCCGATAAACGGGTCGAAGTCGAACTTGCGTGTCATTCCACGGGAGGAATCTCCGCCTCCCGTGCCAAAGCAGCTTGGACGGACGCCCGCGCGCCGATCCGTTGCATATGGCGAGCGGTCGCCGGCCAACGGTCGAGATCGATCGAAAACCCCTTCATCCAGCCGAGCACGGTGAAAAGATAGGCGTCGGCGACCGTGAAGCCGTCGCCCACCAGATAATCCCGAGATGCGAGGTTCACCTCGATGAAGTCGAGGCGCCGGAACAGCCGGTCCCGGAAGATCGCTAGCGCCTCCTCTGGCAAGGCTCGATTGAACAGCGGGCTCGATCCGGCATGGACCTCGCTGGTGATGAAGTTGAGCCATTCCTGCAGCCGAACCCGCGCCAGCGTACCGGCGGCCGGAGCCAATGCCGCCTCCGGCATCAGGTCGGCCAGATACTGAACGATGGCCGGCCCTTCGCTCAGAACCTCGCCGGTATCGAGTTCGAGTGCCGCGACATAGCCCTTCGGGTTGATGGCGAGGAAGTCCTCTCCCATGGATGTGCGTTTCGTCCGATTGTTCACGCGGACCAGCTCGTAGGGCAGTCCGAGTTCCTGAAGCACGATGTGCGGCGAAAGCGAACAGGTGTCGGGCGCAAAATAGAGCTTCATCATTGGGACCTCACTGAGGGGGAAGATCGCCACCCACACTCGCAGTTCCCGTGGCATAATAAAAATTACTCGAATATTTTTCTAGTATAAGTATAGCTACTATGAACCTGACCCAACTCCAGAGCCTGATCGCCGTCGCCGATGCCGGCAGCTTCACCGCAGCCGCGGACAAGCTCGGCGTCACCCAATCGGGGATGAGCCAAGCCTTAGCCGCGCTCGAAGAGAGCCTGGGAGTGAAACTGCTCGTCCGCCAGCCACGGGGCGTCGCGTTGACCGCCTTCGGAGAGCGCGCGCTCGACCATGCGCGTACGGCGCTCTCGCATCTGGAGGCGATCGAAAGGGAGGCAATGGCGCTGATCGGCGAAGAGACCGGCGCCATCCGTCTGGCGGGCTTCCCGAGCGTATTCGCCACGCTCCTTCCGCCTTTGCTTCGGCGTTTTCGCACGCTCCATCCGGGCATCGATCTCGTGCCGCTCGAAACCGACGACCTGGAAGTGGAGGCATGGCTCGCGGCGGGATCGATCGACCTCGGCGTCGTTCTCAACCCGTCTCCTGCCAGAAATGCCGTTCCGCTCGGACGGGATGCCTGGGTTCCGATCCTGCCGGCGGCGCATCCCCTGTCACGGCGACCTTCGGTCTCGTTGGCCGAACTGGCAGCCGCGCCCTTCGTTCTCGCCACCGGCGGGTGCCATACGAACGCCCGCTCGCTTGCCGACGCGGAAGGATTGACGCTCCAGAACGTTGAGATCGAGGTGCGCGACTGGGCGAGCGCGATTGCCCTGGTTCGGGAGAGCGCGGGCGTTAGCCTCGTGCCGAAATCCACGTTGCCGGAACAGCGCCGCGGCTTCCGGGTTTCGAAGCTCGCTTCGCCGTTGCATCGCGAGTTCGGACTCGTCGCTTCGCCAATGCGGCCGCTCTCCCGGGCCGGAAACCTGTTCGTCGAGGTGGCACGTCGCTCGGCCGCGCCGACCTCGCCATAGCGCAGGACGATCGCGCGGGCTCATGACGGTTCTGACGCGATTTTTCGTCGCAAGCCGGCTTGGCGAGGACGGTAAATTGCTCATGCCCGCAGGCGGCGATGCGGCCCCCCGCTCGGGCCGTTCCTATCAGAATCGGTTATTGCGCGGAGCGCCGCCGCGTCCCAAAGAAGACTGACGTTTCTGTTGGTATCGAAAAGCGCTTCCAATATTCGTGGGTCGAACGTAAATCCTGGGCCGGCTCTTTGTATAGTGCGCATTCGCGCCAAAGCGCTGTCGTTGGTCTCCTCGGGCTTATAGCTTCGTTTCGAACGAAAGGCGTCATACACATCCGCCACGGCGGTAATTCGCGCCGCGAGTGGGATTTCGCTTCCGACGCACCCCTTGGGATAGCCCGAGCCATCGAATCTCGTATGATGCCATCGCGCAATATCGGCGGCCAAAGCGCCGTCTGGATCCGATGAGGAGGCGAGAATATCCGCGCCGCTCTCCGCGTGCGTTTCGACAATCGCGCGCTCGTCGGATGTTAGGACGTCCGGAGACATCAAGATTCTGGTCGGCACCGCCAGTTTCCCGAGATCGTGAAAGTAAGCGGCTCGAGAAAACTGAGCGGCACTCGCTTCATGGCCGATGACGGACGCGAGATGCGCGACCAGAGCGCTCACCCTGTATGAGTGGAAAGCCAGCCCGAGCCCCGGCGTAGATTGCTCCGACTCCGCTATTCGCCTGGACAAATTCGAGAAAGCGTCAGTGGGAATCGAGCACAAATCACTCTCGGGACGCATTAATTTCGGCTTCCTTCCATGGGTTCGATAGTTTTCTAACGCTCATTAAATGCGGCAATGCGACGAATGTGAGGCAATGAACTATGCTTTACTCTATAACCTGTAAATTATGCTGGCGGCATAAGCCGGAGCGACGAAACGCGGCAGAGAGTTTTTTATTTTATTCACATTCTATTTACCTTTGAGCATTTTCTTGCCGGCGCCGAAAGTCGTTCTGGCAACGCCCCTGTGTTGTACACGGCTCCAGACCGCTGGAAGGCGCTGAGGCTCGACCGCGCTTACTTTCAGCCAGGTGGGTATGTCGGCTTTCTGCGTAACCGGTCGTCCGCCCCGCGGGCGGGATCCGGCTGCAATGGGTCACAGTTCCTCCTTCGCCGTCGGGAAGGGGGAACTCGCGCCATGAGCCGTCATTCACCATGGACGACCGCAGGGTCCGCTTTCCCTGGATTTCGCGGACATTCGCGGCGGCGGATCGGCTGGACATAGACGTTCTAATCTCGCGCGGCGCGGCTGCAGGCTCGTGACGAGTTTCGCTCCCCGAAGGTCGTGGTTCGCTATCCCAAGCTGGAGATGCGAAAATCCATGCAAAGACCGCGGGTTCGCTGCTCAAACCGCGGCGCGCCATAATCGCAAGCCAAAATCGATTCGAGACCCGGTCGGCGGCAAAAATCGAGTGGCGCCGACATCATATGAGCGAGCGCTCGGTTTTGACCCTGGCGGAGCATAATTTTTCAACGCTTCAGGACGCCGATTGGCGTCGAGACCCTGCGCCTGTTCATATTCCACATCTGAATCGCCCGCGGGGCCTCTCGCCTGAACTTCGCCGCAAATCGACACGATGCATGGCCGGATCGACATGGGTCTACTCCGCGGCGAATATGACCCTGAACGTCGCTCCGCCTCCGGGTGTATCCGCGATGTAGATTCGGCCTCCCGATAGCTGAACCAATTCCTTCACGATGGACAAACCGAGCCCGGACCCAGGCGACATTTCTTCCCTGCGCCAGAACGGCTCGAACACCATGTCTCGATCCGCGGGCGCCACACCTCCTCCGTGATCGACGACATCGATAGTCGCGTCCTTCTCGAGACGAACGACAACTGTTCCGCCTACGGGCTCCGCTCGGATCGCATTCTCGATGAGATTGGTGAGGATGCATTCGACGGCCCACTCATGTTCGCGCGCCATGATCGAATGGGGCGGGGTGTCGAACTCGATATTCTTGCGGTTGTCGATCGCAATGGGCGCGTAATCCGTGACGATCGCGAGAACGAGCCGATTTAAGTCGATAGGCTGAGATTCGGAGTAATTCCGCTCCTTCATCTGGGCGAGGACCAGCAATTGCTCCACGATCGTCTGCATTCGACGTACGTCCCTATCGAGCTCGTGCTTTACGACGCTTTCGTCCAATGTCTCGACTCGCGACCGCAGTATCGTGAGCGGGGTGCGCAACTCATGCGCTGAATTTGCGGCGAACCGTCGTTCACGCGCGACGCCTTCGTTCACGCGCTCGAATGCTTTGTTCACGGCTTCGATGAAGGGAAGCGTCTCCGTCGGCTGTCCCGCCGCCGAAAAATGCTGATCGATAGTATTCAGATCGATCGCGGCGATGCGCGTCGCGAGAGCGTGCAACGGCGCGAGCCCGCGTCGGATGACGACCGCCGCGACGACCGCCATCGCTATCGAAAGAGCGACAAAATAAAAGAAATCTCTATTTCGGTCGATGTGGATCATCTGAAATACGACATCTTCCCATTGAAAATAAGATCCGTATGTCGCAACGTGCAAACGACCATTCGGCGTCTCCTCCGACACCAGATAGCCATATGAACGTTTATTCGTGTCATCGCTCAAATGGAATCCGAAATAAATATCGTCGAATACAGTCATTCGACCGAAATATGATCCCAGCTCCGTCGACGATCCGGAGACGATCGAATTGGTTTCCGCGTCTATAACCGTGAAGCGGAATTCTGGATTGCGCATCCTATATTGGCGCAGTTCGTCAGTTGGCTCGATCGACTTTCGTCCGGACGCATCGATGTGAAGGGATCGCAGGACGATCTCTCGCGATCTCTTCGTCGTCCAACCACTGAGGGGCGGAATATGTCGATATCCGGCTAAAATCGTCGACACGGTCACAATTGCAGGCACCGGAGCCAGAACCAAAACAAAAAATAAGCCCGCTATCCAATAGGCGATAAGTCTCGATGACAGAGACCGCAGCTTAATCACGTCTAATTTCCTTGATGAGATAGCCGATCCCTTTCGGCGCATGAATTTCGAGGCCGGCGTCTTTATCGTTCAACCTCTGTCGTAGACGGCTGACGAGCATTTTCAGCGCACCGAGGCACGAATCGTCTTCAGAACCGTAAACCTCTTCGATCAATACAGGATAATTGACCGCACGCCCTGCGCGTCTCGCCAAGGCTTCGAGCAATATCAATTCGCGACGCGGCGGAATGAATGGCGCGCCTCGGATAGAGGCTTCATGGGAGTTGGGATCGACCGAAAGGGCGCCGATCATGATCGGAGGAAGCTGCTCTCCCCCGGGCCGCCTGAGGCAGGCGCGAATACGAGCGATGAGCTCCTTCGCGGCGAAAGGCTTCGTCAGATAGTCGTCGGCCCCGGCTTCCAATCCGCTGACCCGCTCGTCTATCTTTCTCGCGGCCGAGACGATCACGATGCGAACGCCCGGCCTCATGCGCTTCATTTCCGGAATGAGCGACATGCCGTCTCCGTCCGGGAGACGGCGATCGAGCAGCACCAGCGGATAATCATTGTCTCTGATCGCAGCGGATGCGTCCGTCAATGTGCCCACTCGATCGGCGACAAATCCGGATTTGGAGACATTGCGACCGATCAATGTCGCTATATCGGGTTGATCTTCGACGATGAGAATCCGCATCGAACGACGCTGTCCTTTTTTACCGACCGCGGCAGATAGCGTTTCCGCGCCGAGTTTAGGGGGATGTTGCGGAGGCGCAACATCAAATCGAATTCGGCTCGACAAGCGCGGCCCCCCAAAAAACCTCGAAATGTGACCGCGTGGTTACCAGCGCTCCCGTAAAGTGGCGCGAGCAAGGGGCGAACATGCGGCGGATGAGCTGGTTTCTTTCGGTTCTGGCGATTTTGCAGGGGGTGACCTTCGGCGCCCTCGCTCGCGCGGACCTCGGTCGCGATCACGCGACGATCGCCGTTCGCGACGCTGACGAGCATTGTTCGCGGGAGCGTGGCGACCTCCCGGACCCGGCGCGGGGATCGTGTCGTCACGACTGTTGCATTATCTATTCGTCCCGCCCCGGAGCCGACTTCCTCCCGATCGTCGCCCGCTCGCCCGACCTCCCCCTCGGACGCCTGCCTCTCTCCTCGGCCCCGACCCGCCGCTCCTCGCTCGAGGAGGCGCCCGCGCTCGCCCGGCGGCTCGCGCCGCCGCCGCGAGGACCGCCAGACTTCTCCTGACGTCGACCATCTCACACGAATGAGTCGGAAGACTCCCACGGTTTTCGCGCGGCTCGCACGCCGCGCCAGGAGAATGACATGTTCCGTTCTATGCTATTGCGCGGCGCCTCCATCGGCGCCCTCTCTCTCGCTGCGTCCTCCGTCCTCGCTCAGGAGGCGCTTCCGGCGATCGACATCGCCGCGGAAACGCGCGACGCGCGGCAAGGGGCCGCCTCTCGGGAGAGACCCGGCTCGAGTCAGCACGGCGCCGGCCTCGGCGGGCGCTTCACCGGCTACGCCGTAGATCAAAAGACCGCCGCCATGGTCGGCAAGACCAATACGCCGATCCTGCAAACGCCGACGGCGATTCAAGTCGTGACGCGCCAGACGATCGACGATCAGCAATCGACCTCCGTCCTGAACAGCGTCGTCGCCAATGTCAGCGGCATGTCCATCACGGGAAGCCAATTCTACGACCGCTTCGTCATACGGGGATTCGACGTCGGTCGTAACACATATCGGAACGGTCTCAGAGTCGTCGACACGACCAATCTCGAAACCGCCAATCTGCAATCGATCGAGGTGCTCAAAGGCCCCGCGGCGATGCTGTATGGTCGGATCGAGCCGGGCGGCCTCGTCAATCTCGTGCCGAAGCGTCCTCTGTTCGAACCCTATTACTCGATCCAGGAACAGGCCGGCTCCTTCGGCTATACGAAAACGTCATTCGACGCGACCGGGCCGCTGAACGCCGAAAAGACGCTCGCCTACCGCTTCAACGGCGCCTATCTCAACACAGAGTCGCACCGCGACTTCGTCGAGCGGGAAAACATCTTCCTCGCGCCGACGCTCACATGGCGGCCGAACGAGCAAATCACGCTCAATATCGACGGCGAATATCAGAACCTGAAATTCACTTCCGACGCATATAATTCGATACCTGCAATCGGCCGAAGGCCCGCGAATGTTCCGATTTATCGCAATTATGCGGAACCCTCGCTGACATTGGTGCAGCCGAATCGACAGGAGCGTCTTTTCATCGGCTATGACGCGACCGTGAATTTAACGGACGCATGGAAAGTCGTGAGCCGATTCACCTATTGGAATCAAGATTTTTTCGAGAATGACACGATCAATAGAGGGTTCAACGCGAGCTCCGGAAATATCACTCGATCCCAATATTTCATCCCGAATGGCAGTCAGCGAACGCTCTCGTCCAACCTCGACCTCCAAGGGAGGTTCACGACTGGCCCGCTCGAGCATGAGGTTCTCTTGGGCGCCGACTACTACCAGGGTTCATATTCCCGTGTCGGGTGGTACGCCCCGTCTCCGGCGGTTCCCGCGATCAACGTCTGGAATCCCGCCTATTCGAATGGCGCCATTTCCGCGTTCTATGCGCAGAAGCAGAACAATTTCGATCTTTTCAAAGAGAGTTGGAAGGGGGTCTACGGACAGGATCAGATTTCCTTCCTGGACGACAAGATTCATCTTTTGTTAGGCGGGAGATGGGATTCGGCGATATACGGCTCCGGCTTCGACAGTAACTCACGTGGTCAAGCAGAACTGGCGTTCAAGACCATTCAATCGAGCCAGTTCAGCCCCCGTCTCGGCCTCGTGATCCAGCCTCTCTCCTGGCTGTCCCTCTACTCCAATTATTCGCAGTCTTTCGGCGTCAGCAATGGAGTCGCGGAAAACGGCTCCGCTCTTCCACCACAAAAGGCCCATCAGTTCGAAGGAGGCGTCAAGTCGGAGCTTCTGGATGGCCGCCTGACGGCGTCGGCCGCATATTATGCGATCACAAAGACCAATGTGCTCACGGCCGTTGTCGGGACGATTTTTTCTCGCCCGATTGGCGAGGCAGAGAGCAATGGTTTCGAGGTGGATGTGCAAGGTAGAGTGAGCGATAATTGGAGCTTGATCGCCAATTACAGCTTTACGAAAGCAAGAGTGACGAAAGACAATACTGCGAGCGGCGGATCGGGCAACACCAATAATCGGCTGCCGAATGTTCCTCTGCATGCGGGAAATGTTTGGCTCAAATATGAAGCGGATGGCGAGCTCAGAGGCCTGAGCGTCGCCGGCGGCGTGAATGTCGTGGGCGAGCGCAAAGGCGATCTCGGCAACACATTCGAGCTTCCGGCCTATGCGCTGCTGAACGGAATGGCCTCTTACAGCATGACGCCCGCGAGCATGCCATGGGTGAAGCTGCTCACCTTGCAGGTGAATGTGAACAATATTCTAGACACGACGCACTACATCGGCGCCACCAATCGGTTGAGCAGCGTGCCCGGAGCGCCGAGATCCTTTCTCGTTTCGCTGCGCGCCGAGTTCTGATCCTCGGCGCATCGCTTTCATTTCGACGGCGCCAGGGACGCCGAACCGATCGCTCGACCGATGCCGTTCGAGCGATCGACTCCACTGAAAGTCGGCATGATTTGCAGTCAATTTGCGCGCCGGTGATGGCAATCTCTTCGATCCGCGTCGCGCTTTTGGAGAGCACTGGGATGATTGGAGTTGGCGTTCCGTCGCGTCCCCTTCGCCTGTCGAAGCGCATGACGCTGAAGCCTTGGCGTGAAATCTGGCGAAGGACTCATCTATGGTTGGGGCTCTCGCTCGGTCTCTTTTTGTCGATCATCGGGATCACCGGCTCAGCGCTCGTTTTCTGGACAGAAATCGATGAATGGCTCAATCCAGAACTTCGACTCGTGGCAGCCGCGTCCCAAGGCATCGACGCATGGCGTCCATTGGAGGAGATCGTTGATGCGGCGCGAAACGCAATTCCCGCGGACGCGAACCTCAGATTCAGCTATTGGCCGCAAACAGAGCGTGAAGCCTTTCTATTTTACTACCGCATAAAGAACGAAGAGTCTGGAACGTGGAATACGTTGCATGTGTTCGTCAACCCATATACGGCAGAGGTAACTGGAAGACGTCTGTGGTACACGGATTCCGAGACCTTCAACGCCAGCTTTATCGGTTTCCTGTTCAAGCTTCATTATCAGCTGCTGACCCCCGGTTCTGGAGACGCATTCGTTGGAATCATCGCTGTGCTCGCAAGCCTGTCCACGCTCACGGGTATTTTTCTATGGTGGCCGCGAAATGGCAAGTGGCGCAATGCATTTATAATAAAGTGGCCAGCGAAGTTCGAACGATTGAACTATGACATTCATCGTCTCTCCGGCATCTTTCTTCTGCCAGTCGCCATCGCCGTTCTCTTATCGGGATTGTCCTTTAATTTGCCAGTCCAATTCCGCGCGGTGGTGGAAATATTTTCGCACCTCACCAAGGTCGAGAAATTTCATTCGACCCCTCACCGGCATCAGCACGCGTCGACGTCGCTCGATGACGCGCTCGCGTCAGTCGAGCGCTCATTTCCAGAGGGGCACATCTATTCGGTGGCGCTACCGACGCCGAAGAATGGATTTTACGTGTTCACCCAACTATTCCCTATCGGCTGGGGGCTCGAAGGGGCCCGGACGATTTTCGTCGATCGATTCGACGGTGATTTAATTCATGTAAACGATCCCCTTAAAGGTGATGGCGATGGGTTCATAGCGTGGCAGTGGGCATTGCATTCCGGCTATGTGCTCGGATGGCCCGGCCGCATAGCCGTATTTCTCTTCGGCTTGAGCTGGCCTTTGATCTTCTTTACTGGCGTCGTGCGTTGGCTTCAAAAGCGGCGGGCGCACCGCATCGT
Source organism: Methylosinus sp. C49 (assembly GCF_009936375.1). Classification (GTDB taxonomy): domain Bacteria; phylum Pseudomonadota; class Alphaproteobacteria; order Rhizobiales; family Beijerinckiaceae; genus Methylosinus. Next base: position 88,069 of record NZ_AP022334.1, read on the forward strand.
CAAAACAAGAGGGGGTGATGCAGCTAGCCGGCTGAGGTTTAGATGATCGGCGACTGCGCGCGATCCGAAGACCTCAGCGGAAGGTGAACTCGGCAATGGTCATGGAAATGTCTGCTACCGAAGTAAGCAGTCGTTCGACATTCGTGCGCGACAGGGCAGCAATGGGTCAGAGTTTCACCTTCGTAGCGCGGCCTTCCGTGCCGAGAAATATCCGCAACCCCGTCCTCTTGACTCCCGACCTCGAAGGGAAGAACATTTAGGGAACATGGCATTGAGCCCACACCCAGAGGTCGAGAAGGCGCTTGCGGCACCAGCCCGCCATAGAGTCGTTGCGCGCGCAGATCGAGAAGATCGAAGGCCGAGCCCGGCGCGTCAAATCGGTCCTTCCGTTCGGAATCGCCGACATCGACGCCCGTCTTCCAGGCGGTGGTCTCCCTCTTGGCGCGCTCCATGAGATCGCTGGCGGCGGCAATGGCGCCGTGGACGGCGCGGCCGCTGCGCTCTTCGCCGCCGGGATCGCGACGCGCACGAAAGGCAAGGTTCTCTGGGTCATCACGCGATCCGATCTCTTCGCCCCGGCGCTGGCGCAGGCGGGCTTGCCGCCCGATCGCGTGATCTATGTCGAGGCCGGCAACGACAAGACAGTGCTCGCATGTGTCGAAGAAGGCTTGCGGCACGGCGGTCTCGGCGCGGTCGTCGGAGAAGTCGCGCGTCTCGACATGACCGCGTCCCGGCGTCTCCAGCTCTGCGCCGAGGAAAGCGGCTCGATCGGGCTCGCGTTGCGGCGCTGGCGCCGGCAATCCGAAGCCGTCGACTTCGGTCAGCCGACTGCTGCGGCCACCCGATGGCGCGTCTCGGTCATGCCCTCGGCGGCTCTGCCGGTCCCCGGCGTCGGACGCCACCGTTGGCTCCTGGAGCTGATCCGTGTCCGCGCCGGTGAAAGCGCGGATTTCGAAGTGGAGGCGTGTGATGGTTCGGGTCGTCTCGCTGTTCCTGCCGAGCTGGCCCACAGACCGGCTTCGACGGCAAGCTGGCGACGCGGCGCCGCCGGCTGAGACGCCGCTCGTCCTGATCGGCCACGATGGGAGGAGGCAGGTGGTGCGGGCTGCGGATGCGGCGGCCGTGGCCGCCGGCGCGAGCGTCGGAATGCCGGCCGCCAAGGCGCGAATTCTCGTGCAGGGCCTCATCGTTCGAGATCACGACGCCGCGGCCGACGCCCAGGGTCTCGACCGTCTCGCGCTGTGGGCGCTCCGACGCTACGCGCCGATCGTCGCGGCTGATCCCCCGGACGGCTTGGTGATCGACTCCACCGGCGCCGATCATCTTCACGGCGGCGAAGAGACCATGCTCGCCGGCCTGATCGACAGGCTTTCGTCGTCCGGCGTGCGCGCGCGTGCGGCGATCGCCGACAGCTGGGGCGCGGCGCACGCCTTGGCTCGCTACGCCGCGCGGCCTGTGCTGATCGCGCCGCTCGGTCATGGCGGCTCCGTGCTGACGGGCCTTCCACTCGCCGCGCTTCGCCTGCCTGCCGACATGGTCGCGGCGCTCCATGTTCTCGGCTTCGAGCGGATCGGCGATCTCCTCGCGCAACCGCGCGCGCCGCTCACGCTGCGCTTCGGTCCGCAGCTCGGTCGCCGCATAGACCAGGCTCTGGGGACTCTCAGCGAGCCGATCGAGCCGATCCGACCCGACGAGCTGATCGAGGTGAAGCGCAATTTCGCGGAGCCTATCGGCGCGGCCGAGACCATCGCCCGCCATATCGGCGAGTTGGTCGTCCAGCTCTGCGCCGGACTGGAGGCCGAGGGGCTGGGGGCCAAGCGCCTCGACCTCATTTGTCACCGGGTCGACGATCGCGTGCAGGCGGTCCGTGTCGGGGTCGCCATGCCGGTGCGCGACGTGAAGCGCCTCACGCGGCTGCTGACCGACAAGATCGACACGATCGAGCCCGGATTCGGCATCGAAACCCTCAGCCTCGCCGCGACACTGGCCGAGCCGCTCGCGGAAAAGCAGACCCTGACCGCGATGGTCGATGACGGAGCGTCGGACGTGTCCGATCTCGTCGACACCCTCGTCAATCGCGTCGGTGAGCGTAGCCTCTACCGAGCTGCGCCGGTCGCCACCGAGACGCCCGAGCGCTCGGTGCGCCGAATTCCGCCCATGGCGCCGGACACCGGCGAGACATGGCAGGGACGCTGGCCTCGGCCATCGCGGCTGTTGCCGTCGCCCGAGCCGATCGAGACGCTGGCCGCCCTGCCGGATCATCCGCCGGTCGCCTTCAGCTGGCGCGGCGTCCGGCGACGCGTCCGCCGAGCCGACGGACCCGAGCGCATCCGCGGCGAATGGTGGCGGCGCGATGCAGAGCTGACCGCCGTGCGTGACTATTTCCGCGTCGAGGACGACGCCGGCGAACGCTATTGGATCTTCCGCTCTGGAGATGGCGAGGATCCCAACAGCGGCTCGCAGCGCTGGTTCCTGCACGGAGTGTTCGGATGAGCGGCCCATTCCGCTACGCCGAGCTGCAGGTCACGTCGCATTTTTCGTTTCTGCGCGGCGCGTCATCCTGCGATGAGCTATTCGCCCAGGCTGCGCTTCAAGGCGTCGAAGCGGTCGCCGTGGTCGACCGCAACTCGCTGGCCGGCGTCGTGCGCGCATTCGAGGCCGCCAAGACGACCGGCGTGCGCCTGATCGTCGGCTGTCGCCTCGATCTCATCGACGGCATGTCAGTGCTGGTCTATCCGACCGACCGCGCCGCCTATGGCGGCCTCTGCCGACTGCTGTCGCTCGGCAAGAAGCGCGGCGGCAAGGCGAAATGCATCCTCGAATGGGCCGATCTCGTCGCCTATGGCGAGGGCCTGATCGTCATCCTCGTTCCTGACGAGGCCGATGAGACCTGCGGCCTGAGATTGCGCCGGCTGCGCGACGCCTTCGGCGACCGCGCCTATCTCGCATTGACGCTTCGTCGGCGTCCCAATGACCAGCTTCGCATCCACGAGCTGTCGACCATGGCGACGCGGATGCGCGTGCCGAGCGTCGTCACCAATGACGTGCTCTATCACGCGCCCGACCGGCGCATGCTGCAGGATGTCGTGAGCTGCATCCGCCACGGCGTCACCATCGACGAGCTCGGCGATCGGCGCGAGCACGGCGACCGCTACATGAAGCCGCCCGAGGAAATGCGCCGGCTGTTCCCGCGCAATCCCGAGGCGGTCGCGCGCACGATCGAGATCGCGGCGCGTTGCCGCTTCGACCTCGGGGAGCTTTCCTACCAATATCCCGAGGAACGCGACGATCCGACGCTCACCCCGCAGGAGACGCTGGAGAAGCTCGTCTGGGAGGGCGCAGAAATGCGCTATCCCGAAGGCGTGCCGGAGAGCGTCCGGGCATCCCTGCGACACGAGCTGGGCCTGATCGAGAAGCTTCGATACGCGCCGTATTTCCTCACCGTGAACAGTATCGTCCGCTTCGCCCGCTCCCGAGACATCCTCTGCCAGGGCCGTGGATCGGCCGCCAATTCCGCCGTCTGCTACGTGCTCGGCGTCACCTCGATCGATCCCGGCCGCAACGACCTCCTGTTCGAGAGGTTCGTCAGCGAGGAGCGCCGCGAGCCGCCGGACATCGATGTCGATTTCGAGCATGAGAGGCGCGAGATCGTCATGCAGTGGGTGTTCGACACCTATGGCCGCGACCGCGCGGCGCTTTGCTCGACCATGATCCGCTATCGGGCCAAGGGCGCGATGCGCGACGTCGGCAAGGCGCTCGGCCTCACCCAAGATATCGTCGAGACGCTGTCGAGCCAGGTCTGGGAACAATCGGAGGGCGCCGAGGATGAACACGTCGGCGCCCTCGGCGACCGGCGCTTGCGTCTGGCGCTCGACCTCGCGCGTCAGCTCATGGGGACGCCCCGGCATCTGTCGCAACATCCCGGCGGATTCGTGCTCACCCAGGACAGGCTCGACGAGCTAGTCCCGATCGAGCCGGCCGCGATGGACATGCGGCAAGTGATCGAATGGGACAAGGACGACATCGACGCCTTGAAGTTCATGAAGGTCGACGTGCTGGCTCTGGGGATGCTGAGCTGCATGAAGCGCGGCCTCGACATGCTCGCCGATCACAAGGGAGTCCATCTCGATCTCGCCGCCATTCCAGCCGAGGACCCGCGGACCTATGCGATGATCCGGCGCGCCGACACGCTCGGAACCTTTCAGATCGAATCCCGCGCGCAGATGTCGATGTTGCCGCGGCTGAAGCCGCGGACCTTCTACGATCTCGTCGTGCAGGTCGCGATCGTCAGGCCGGGACCGATCCAGGGCGACATGGTCCACCCCTACCTGCGCCGCCGCGAAGGGCTGGAGCCCGTCGTCTTCCCGAAGCCGGAGCTCGAAAAAGTGCTCGGCAAGACCTTGGGCGTCCCGCTCTTTCAGGAACAGGCCATGCGCGTGGCGATCGAATGCGCCGGCTTCACGCCCGGCGAAGCCGACATGCTGCGCAAATCCATGGCCACGTTCAAATTCACCGGCGGCGTCTCCGGATTCAAGCAGAAGCTGATCGAAGGAATGGTCGACCGCGGCTATGAGCGCGACTTCGCCGAGCAGACCTTCCGTCAGCTCGAAGGCTTCGGCTCCTACGGCTTTCCTGAATCGCACGCGGCCTCTTTCGCGCTCATCGCCTACGCCAGCGCCTGGCTGAAATGCTGGCATCCCGATGTGTTCTGCGCGGCGCTGCTGAATGCTCAGCCCATGGGCTTCTATGCGCCGGCCCAGATCGTCAGGGACGCGGTCGCGCATGGAGTCGATGTGCGGCCGGTCTGCGTCAACGCCTCGCGCTGGGACTGTGCGCTGGAGCCGACCGAGGACGACAGCCGCTTCGCGGTGCGCCTCGGCCTGCGCATGGTCAAAGGTCTCGCCAACGCCCATGGCGGCGCCATCGTCGCCGCACGCGCCGACCGGCCCTTCGCCTCAGTCGACGATCTCTGGCGGCGCGCCGGCGTCCCGTCAGCGGCTCTCGTCCATCTCGCCGAGGCCGACGCCTTCCGTCCGGCCGTGGGGCTCGCCCGCCGCGAGGCCCTATGGGCGATCAAGGCGCTGCGGGACGAGCCGCTTCCTCTCTTCGCCGCCGCCTCCGCGCGGGAGGCGGAATTCGTGCCCGAGGTGAACGAGCCCGTCGTTACGTTGCGGCCGATGACGGCGGGCGGCGAGGTCGTCGAGGACTACGGCCATGTCGGACTGACATTGAGATCGCACCCGCTCAGCTTCCTCCGCGAGGATCTCCGGCGCCGGCGCATCGTCACCTGCGCCGAGGCCATGGCGGCGCGCGACGGCCGCTGGCTGGAAGCGGCCGGCATCGTCCTCGTCCGCCAGCGTCCTGGGAGCGCCAAGGGGGTCATGTTCGTCACCTTGGAGGACGAGACCGGCATCGCCAATCTCGTGATCTGGGCGAAGGTGCTCGAGGCGAACCGGCGCGCCATCCTGTCGGCCGGGATGATGGCGGCGCACGGCCGCGTGCAGCGCGAGGGCGACGTCGTTCATCTGGTCGCGCAGCGCATCACGGACCTCTCGGCCGACCTCGCCAGCGTGGGCAGCCGGGAAACAGCGTTTCCTCTTCCGCATGGCCGAGGCGATCAGCTCCGCAGCCGGGGCTCGATACGAGTGAAAAGCCGGGATTTTTGCTGATTGAAATCTCTACAGCCGCCTCGCGGCGACGGCTGCGTCGAGATAAGTCGACGCAGCCGCCAGGGTCGAGAGCGCATCAGCGATTTTGGAGCGCAGATGTCTCCTCGACGGGCGATGACCCGCGCGCCGAGAAGGTTGAGATCTGCGGAGATCCGCTCGCCCTTTCGTGACGCGATCTTTTATCGAAAGATCAATGTCCTCGGCGCGGCAAGCCGACGGTGAGCTGCTGGTCCGCGGCTTGGGCGGCGCTCGAGATCACCCGTTCGAAATTGTGGAACGCCGGTATTTCATCGAGACCCGCTCCGGGCGAGATCGAATCTCGGAAGGAGCGGAAGTAGCTCTCGAGCGTCTTGATCTGATAGCTGAGGGCGACTGCGTCACTGCGCGCAGCAATGTCGTAGGGAAAGAGACCGCCGGGGCCGGCGGGCCATGCAGCGTTGAGCTGGCGACGATCGAACGCGAGCGCATAGAGAGCCGCCTCCGTGATTGCTTCACGCGCGGTCGGCCCACCGCCGAAATCGACCGTGACGAACCCTTTGGCCAGCGCGGGAAGACGCCCGAGGGCGGCGTCCTTATTGCCGATCCCGAGCGCCTCGCAGGATTCTTTCGCGAGCAGCGGGAAGCGCTTATCGCCGGTGTAGGGGATATTTCCGACGAACAGGATTTTGAGCAGATAGTCCGGGCTGATGAAATCGCCGGAGAAGATATCCTTGAAGCGTCGGCGGCAGTGCTCGAGGAATTCCGCCGGGGCCGGCTCGCGCTCCTCGGAGCCGACGGCGCGCTGGAGGCCGAGCTCGGTCTCCAGGGCGTTGAACGCGTCGATATATTTTATTTTCCACCCCAACGCTTCGTCGCCCGTGAAGCCGAATGCGAGAAGCGTAAAGCCGTCTCGGGTCATGGCGAAGGAGCGAATGGCGCGACCCGGCACAGTCGGGTGAGCGAGCGAATTCTCCTTAAACCATTGTTTCTGTACATCCCCCAATTTTGGGGAATGGAGAAGATCATCGATATCGCGCAAGACATGATCATGCCTTTTGCCGAACACATCCGCGACCTGGCGACTGTCCGCGAGGACGGCTCCATCCATGATGGAGACGAGACTTTCGATCGGCAGGTTCTGCGCGGAACCGCCGGCTTCATGGTTTTGATGATCTGACATCTTCAACTCCGCATTTGAAATAACAGCTGTTTTCCGAACAGCCGTGCTGCGCCGGGGGCTTTGCCCGGGCGCCACGAGAATCAGCTTGCGAGTGATGTGCGCGAATATGAAGCGCCGTGTCGGTCGGAAATTCGCGCAAGTGGCCGCTCAAAAAAATTCATCGGCCCGCGCCGCGCACGCCGAATTCCACGCCGGCGGCCCCTTCGAATTCAACTTTTGCGCATTTTCCTGCGCATCAGCGCGCCTTGCGTGTGATGTTCGCCGGTTCGGCTCTGAGCGCCCCGAAGGGGCGTCCGGCACCAACGGTGCAATGGTCCATTCCCGGAGATTTTTGCTGTCCCGCTGGTGTCCCGGTTCTGTCTCGGAGGCGTCGCGGAAACGTCCCGCTCGGCGGGGGCGTCAGCAAGAAGCGGGCCGCGATGGCGGCCGGAGCGCGGCACGCGCGGCTTCTCATTCGCGCAGACGCGTCTCACGGTGACCCGTCAAGAGCGAATTTGCAAGCCGCGGGGGTCAGAGCGCGATGCAGAAAAAGACGGAACGGGTTCTCGGGCTGATCGCCCGGCCGGCGAATCGATCCGCGCTGTTCTGGTGGATGCTCGAAAACCACGATCGGATCGCTGAGGCGTCGTGCGGAACACGGATGGACTGGCGGAGTTTGTGCGCGGAATTCGCGGCGATGGGAATGGGCGACACGACTGGCAAGCCGGTGTCGGAGGCGAACGCCCGAAAGACCTGGTTCCGGGCGCGGCGCGAAAAGCAGCGGCGCGACGAAGCGACCAGAGCGAGCGAGGCGGCGCGGGCGGCGGCCGCCGAGGTACGAAAGACCTACCCGTCACGGCAGCCGGTGGACTTACGGCCGATGGTCGCGACGAATGGCGCGGCGAGCTCGGTCGCGAGCAGCGCCGGGGGCGGTCGGGCGCTCGCCCTGCCGAAGGCGGGCGCGCCGGGCCTTCGCGAGGGGCTGGTGCGACATCCGATCGAGCCGCAGCGGGCGGTGCAGCAGCGTGTCGCGGCCGAGGCGGACATTCGCACACACATGAGCGAGACCGGGGAGGACGGGCGTCTGACGCCGCGCGCGATCGAACTGACCATGGCGTGGAGCGGGATGCAGGCGCGCCGAGCGGACAAATGGACGGGCGTAGCGCAGGGACTGCTCGTCCTCGCGGACGAGGTGATTCTGGTCGAGTTCGAAACGGCGAGGCGACCATGACGAAGGGACAAAAAAATTCGAATTCATATTCGCACACGGTCGGCCGACGTTTGCGGCGTCGGCCCGGCCGAGACGGCGGCGGTCGAGAAGCGGAGATTATCACGATGGCGAAGGTCGAAAATCAAATCGAGGACACGGGAACCGCGGTCGCCGGCGCGCCGAAGACGGGCGAGGGCGCCGCGCTTCCGGTGCTGATCATGATGCTGGGCCGGGGTCGAGTCGGGAAGACGGCGACGGCGACGACGCTCATTCAATACTATCGGTCGGCCGGCGGACAGCTGCAGGTCTGGAACGCGGACCAGCAAAACGAGACGCACAGCCTCTCGCGTTTTCATATGGATGCGCTCGAACCGCGCCCCGGGAGCACCTTCGAGGACCGAAAGCGCTGGCTGGAGGATCGTATTCAGGACCAGAGCCGGGCGCGATTTCACGCCCTGATCGACTTTCCCGGCGGCGATTCGACCGTGCTGAAGCTGGCTCAGGAGACGCGTCTGGTTCGATTGCTGAAACGCATGGGCATTCGGCCGGTGGCGGTACATGTCGTCGGGCCGGAGAAGGCCGATCTTGATTATCTGCGCCACATGGCGGCGGCGGATGTGTTCATGCCCGAGGCGACGCTCATCGTTTTAAACGGGGGCCTCGTGCAGTCGGGTCAGTCGGTCGATCAGTCGTTTGCGGAGATCATGACGGATAGCGCCGTTCGTGACGCGGTTTCGAAGGGCGCGGTGGTGATCACCATGCCGGCGCTTCCGTGCATGTCGGAGATCATGGATCTGGGGATCTCGTTCCGCGACGCTGCGGATGGGAGGTTCGAGGGCGACGAGGAGCTGCTGTCGCTGTTCGATCGGGCTCGGACGGAGATTTTCTTGGAGGAGGAGCTGCCCGAGGCGTTGGGCGGGATTCCGCTCGCATGGACGCCCGCGGCGAAGGAGGCATGATCATGTTGGATCACACCAATCGAACGAGCGGCGCGCGAGCGCCCGAGACGGCGGCGATTACGGATCGGCTCGAAGGAGCGATCCGCGACGTCGAGCAGGCGGCTCACGGCTGGGGCGTTCGGACGAACCATCCCGAGGGCCGATTCATCGCAGTGTTCCTGGCGGCGCTGCGGGCGCTCGGGTCGCTGGTCGCCGGATCGGTGACCGAAATGCGGGAAATCGTTCGTGGCGCGCAGAGCACGACGGATGCGGAGATCGTTCGGCTTCGTGAAGCGAATCGGCTGGCGGCCCTGACGATCCGGCAGGCGGAAGTTGTTCAGGAGACGATCGTCACCAATGTCTGCAAGGACTTGGTGAAGAATCTGGTGAGCGAGTCGCAGCGATGGCTGGTGTTGGCGGAGGACAATATCTCTCGTCGGCGCACGCGCATTTTCGCGATGAAGATGAGCGCGGCGGCGGTGGCGCTGCTGTGTGTGAGCTTCTGGTCCGGCTATCAGATTCGCGTGTTGCAGGACGAGCCGGCGCTGCAATCGCTGGCGCGTTGTGCGAAGACGCCGATGCGGGTGGCGATACAGGGCCAGCCGACGGGCGACTGGGTGTGCAAGCTGGAGACGCTGGCTCCGCGGGAGTGGCGAGATTTGCCGGATGAGCTGAAGCGTCGATGGCTGACGTGGTGGCCGTTTTCGGGCTGAGGCCGAGCCGGCGGCTCTGAGACGGATCAGGGGCAGATGCGCGACGCGCGTCTGCCCCTTTCTTTTTTTCGGCCGGCGGCTTCGCAGGCGCGATTCAATCGCATGTGAAGGCGAGGATTCTCTCGATTTGGGACTTGATGAGATCGCCGTGACACGGCTTGTCGAGCGGAGCGCCGTGACACCAGCACATGAGGATGAGGCGCTCGCCGGCGCGCACGCGCTCGGCGAGTTGTTCGGTCGCGGCGGCCATCGGCCCGCTGCGCGCGAGGTCGGCGTCGTATTTCTTCTTATAGAGCGCGATGACTTCGGCACGGCGGGCGTCGTCGCGATGATTTTGGAGAATGAAGGGATTGCCGAGGATCGGATTGCATCTGTCGATATCGACGACGGCTTCGCCGGGGTGCGGCTTGGCGGCGGCGCCCTTGCTCTTGTTGCCGAGGCGGACGCTCCCCGAAGGAGCGCTCTCTCGGATTTGGTCCCGTGCGGCGGCCGCGGGGGAGGCGTCTCGATCGGGGGCGGCGAGTCGGGAATCGAGGGCGTTCATTCGCATTTCTCCTGTCAGAGTGGCGAATCCGAAGCACTGAGGGCGCTCGGTCATTCGGGATCGGGAGGCTTCCGTCTGGCGCGGCGATAGGAGGCCTTGCCTTTTTTCGGCGCGACGATTTTGGGGCGGGCGTCGAGAGCGATCTCGGCGCCGGCGTTGGCGGCGCGACGGCGCAGGGCGCGGGCAGCCTGGTTGATCGGGCGGGCGATGGGCCGGCGGGAGAGAGGCATAGCGATGACTTTCGTGGTGGCGAGGTGAGCGGCGAACTACGTGCGTCGCTCTCGTTGTCGAGTTGATAGGTCACTAAAATGCGGAAGCCTCAAGGCTCCCGCAGGTCTATCGTCAAGGATCGAAGGCGGCGATTTCGGCGTCGGGCGATTTTCGCGCTGCGGGCTCGGCGCGATCTGCGGCTTGCACGAATTGGGCGACGAAGGTGAAGCTCGTTCCCGATTTGCCAGTGAACGGTTTCCAATAGCCGCGCAGGTCGAGCGTTGCGCCGATCGCATATCCGGCGACGATCGTGTCGAATTCGTCGCGGCTCATATGGTCGGGGGCGTACCAGACGGCGCGGGCCTCGCGGCCGTTCGGCTGGTCGCCATAGAGATGGACGGCGCAATCGCCGGCGATGGTGAAGCGGGCGTCCGGGTGATCGGTGAGGGTGAGGCGGAGGGCGTCGCGGGATCGCAGCAGGCGACTTGTGTGGTCGGCGGCGATGGCGTCGGCGCGGCGGCGCTGTTCCTGCTCGCGCTGCTCGGCGGCGTTCGGGCGGCGGAGCTTGGTGAAGTCGAACATGTCGTTCTCCATCGAGTTCGCGAGAGAGGGAGGCGGGGCGCTTTCGCTCCGCGCCCGGCGGCTTCAGCCGAAGGCTCCCATTTCGGCGGCGGCGGACTTGCGCTCGACGGTCTCGCTTTCGCGCCGCGCGACATAGGGCTTCCAATCCTCGCCGGTGATTTCGAGGTAGGCGTCGATGGCGCCCTGAGCGGCGGCGAGCATGGCGAGCGTTCTTGACGGCGACGCTGGGTGCGCCAGAGAAACGGCCGAGGCCGGGCGGAGTCCCGGCGTCGGCCGGGAAAGAGATTTCGTCTTTGTGAGGGAAGCGCAGCTTCGCTCTGAAAAGGGCATGCGGAGGCATGCGCGGAAACGCATCCGCGCGCGGGAGCGCGTTGAGGAAAAAACGTCGTCAGGCTCTTGGAATGCGGTGATTATTCGCGGTGACGGCCGGCGCGCGCGAAAGCGATCGTCACCGAAGGCCGAGACGTCGCTCGCGACGGCTCGGCGAGCGCCGCCTTCGGCGCGAGTAGAGCGCGGTTCCGAATTATCGGAATTCGCCCAAGGGGATCAGTGGATGAAGAGCTTCCCGACGATGAGGAGCTGGAAGGCGAGCAGGAAACCCATCATCCATTTGAGGACGCGGACGTCGGCTTTGGTGTCGGCGCTATCGGCCTGCAGGGAGGTTTTGACGTCGGCGATTTTAAGCTCGAGGTCGTGTTTTGCGGCCTCGACATCGACTTTGGTCGCGGCTTGGGTGTCGATCAATTCGGCGAGGGCCGAAACCTGGTCGACGGAGAAGCCGGAGGCCTGGAGTTTGAGGATGGCTGAGGCGCTCATAGGGGAAATCCTATCATAGGAGTTGAGATAGAAGAAGGGGTGGAGCTGGGCAAGAGGGCGAGCTCTGAGCGCTGGGACCGGGAGGTCCCAGCGCTCAGAGCGGTTCGTTTAGGATTTCGCGTCGCCCCTTTCGAGCTCGCGGATGCGGGGGGCGGGGACCTTTCGATCCCCGCCACTCTGGCTCAGCCGAAGGCTCCCATTTCGGCGGCGGCGGACTTGCGCTCGACGCTTTCGGTCTCGCTGTGGGCGACGTAGGGCTTCCAATCCTCGCCGGTGATTGCGAGATAGGCTTCGACGGCTCCCTCGGCGGCGGCGAGGAGGGCGTAGGCCTGCATGGCGAGATCGGCGGCGAACTGGCGAGCGCGCTGGGCCTTGGACTCGAAGCCGGCGGGGGCGTCGCGATCCTCGTCGCGGGGGTCGTTGGCGAGCTTGCTGGTGAGGGACCGGGCCTCCGTCAGCTTTTCGGAGTAGAAGCGCCCGGCTCCCTGGGCGGAAGCGACGTAGGTTCCGACGACGCGCTGAAAGTGCATTTTGGTGGCGGTCTCGTTGAGCGCTTCGTCGAAGGCGGTCCAGGTCTTGCGGAGCAGCGTGTCGTGGGCCTCGCGGATGCCGGAGAAGTCGGGCACGGAGAGGGCAAAGGCTGCGGCGACGTTCGTCGCGATCGCGTCGTCGGGGCAGAGGAGGCGCGCGCTCTCGAGGGAGATCTGGGGACGAGCGGGCTTATTGCGTTTCGCAGCGGACGTTTGGGGACGCTTGGTCATGATCGTGATCCTGATTTTCTGGGCCGGGGGTTTCGCCGGCCCGATGCCGGTTTGTTCCCCTCGGTGCGATCCCTGAAAGCCTGGCCTAGAGAGCGGGCCTGCACCCGCAGCCGGCGCCCATCGGGCGGCGGCGGAGGGCCGTAGCAAAGCGGAGGACGGCAAGACGCCAATTTTTTTGCTTGGCGATGCAAAGATGTCCGGGGCGAAGGAAAGAGGCCGGCGCTTGCGCCGGACACGAAAAGAGCGCCCCGGCATCGGCGGAAAAAAATTGGCGTCTGCCGTTGCGGGCACGGTCGGCCAGGCTTAGGGACGCACACAACCGAGGGGGCAAACCGACGCATCGGGCTCGCATGGCGAAACTCCCCCAGAGAAATCACGCGATCTTCGCGACCGAGCGCGCTCTCCGAACGCCGCGACTGCGAGACGCATCCCGCCGACCATCGATCGACCGGAGCGCGCCGACGACTGCCGACGCGCGCGACGAACCGTCGACTGCCGCGGCCTCGGCCTCGATTGCCCGACGACCGCCCGCGGCCCATGACGCGCTCTGCAACCGGACCGCCCACGGCGCTCGACGAGACGGCCGACCCAGCACATCGGCGCGTCGGACCGACCGAGGCGCGCACTGCCGGGGTCCAGCTTTCTCGGAGACAGCGACGAGGCTTTCACCCCGACAGCGCGCTCGCCATCGACAGCGACGAGGGCGCGCCCGCCGTGCGAGAGACCCTTGGCCTGCGCTCGCCTTCGCGCCGAGCCATGCAGGGCTACGCCCGCCGCCTGCCGGGGAGCCGTCTCGCCGATCCCAACGGCGGGATTGGCTGCCCACGGCGCCGCGAGATTGCGGCGAGCACAAATCCGACGCCCGCTGAGCGCCCGGCCCGAGCGGCGGGATCGAAAGGCGCCCGCCTCTCCGCACGCCTGCCTCTTCATAGTGAGGGACGCGAATCTTCGTTCTGAAAACCGCAAACTGCGCAAGACCTTTGGAAGGCTAAGGATTGTTCGCGCGTCGGATCAGTTCGCGCCAAATTCGATTTCAACATTCGCGCAAATTTCGCGGAGCCTGTCGGCGGCGCGTCGGAATTCCGGCATGGGCTGGAGCGACGCGCGGCGAGGACTGCGAAATGGCGATCTTCTATCTCAATGTCATCACGGTGAGCCGGTCCATCGGGCGAAACGCAGTGGTCGCGGCGGCCTATTGCTCGCGGTCACGGCTGCGCGATTCGCGGCGGGAGACGGTCGCGGATTTTTCTACCCTCACCGACGCCGAGCATTCGGAAATCTTGCTTCCCGCAGGCGCGCGGCCCGAGTGGTCGGATCGCGCAATCTTATGGAACGAGGTCGAGGCGGTCGAAAAGCGCGACGACGCGCAGGTTGCGCGGGAGGTGGAGATCGCGATTCCGTCCCAACTGTCGAGAGAGGACGGCGTCGCGCTCGCGTGCGAATTCTTCAACGAACAATTCGTCGAAAGGGGGATCATTGTCGATCTGAACATTCATCGCGCGGCGGGGGCGGACGGCGTCGAACGGTCCTATGTGCAGGGGCTCTTCTCGATGCGGGAGATCGTCGAGGAAGGCTTCGGAAAGAAGCGGACGGATTGGAAAGACGCCAAGCTCTTGTCGAAGTGGCGCGAGCGCTGGACGCTTCTGTCCAACAAATATCTGATCGCCGCGGGCTGCGGCCAGTTGATTCGCGCCGGAGCGGATGCGGTTCGTGGGCGCGCGCTGGAACCTTTTTTCGAAGACGAAGGGATCGAGCGGCGCGCGGAAAATCTGGAAATCGCGTGGCGCAACGGCGAGCGCCTGCTCGGTGAACCCGAGCTGGCGCTGAGGGCGTTGACCCATGCGAGCGCCAGCTTCTCGCGCCGCGAGATGATCGCATTCGTGAGCAAGCACACTGCAGGCAAAGAGCAATTCGAAACGGCGCTGGCGCGCGTCGAATGTTCGGTCGAGCTGGTGCGGCTCGCCGGCGGCGAGAGTTTCAGCACGCGCAGCCTCGCAGCGACCGTGCAATGCAGAAATGATGAATCCATGAGTGGTTCCGACGCCTTAGGCGAGGTGAGCGCGACGGAGACGAGCCGCTCGCTGGAGGAGGCGATCGCGCAATGGGAGCGCGCGGGCCTGCGGCTTCGTGGAGTGGGCTTGACATATGAGACCGCGAAGGCGTTCGAGAAGCGATCGGGCATCAAGAGCGTCGGTGTTCACGGCCTTCTCGGGCGGTGGAAGAAGAAGCAGGATCGGCTGGCGGCGACGGACGTGCTGGTCGTGAATGACGCCAAAGGCTTGAGCGCGCGGCAGAAGGAATGGATGTTGCGTGCGACGCGCGCGGCGCGGGCGAAGCTGGTGTTGATCGACGGGATCCAACTTGTCGAAATCGACGGCGGCGCGACCGGACTAAGCCCGGAAGAAATGACGGCCGTGAGCGGTTGACGCCTGTCGAGCCGGATACACATCCGTCGATCGGAGGCCATTGTCAGTGCAAGAATAGGCATTTGGAGAGAAGCATCGATGAACGCCCGCATTAAATTGACCGATGTCGATCGCCCGCGAGAACCGCTCGAGGTCGAGGTGGTGGAGTCGAACGCGCGCACGATGATCGTGGCGGTTCCTGGAACGATCATGGAATTTCAGTTGCGACGTTCGCAGGATGGCGCGTCATTCGAGGGCGCGAACGGCGGGCGGTATTTCCGCTACGATCCGAGCGCGGCCACGTCGCGGGAGAAAACGAGCGCGGCGTCGACGCGGAGAAAAGTCGCCGCCGTGTGACTTGTCCTCTTATATTCAATAAGTTGTCGTTGCATCTCAACTCTGCGTCTGATTTGATGAAACGATCAGCGACCGGAGAGTGGCCACGCGCAGCGAATTGACGCCCGGCATGACGAATGTCGTGCGCTTTCCGATCGAGCGGCGGGCAAAACCGTCGATAGAGCTCGTGCGCGATATCGCACCGGATTCGCGAGAAGTCTCCTTGGTGATCGAGTCGTTCGGATTCGACGACGACATCGATGACGTTCGCGACGCGGCCGATCGAAAAATGACGGAATTCATCACCGTTACGGTGTGTCGCGAGCCTGGCGCGCAGCGGCGGGCGGAGCTCGACCTCCTGCTGCAGCCGATCGTCGAACGCGCGGTGTCGCTGTGCCGCGACGCGCATGACGCCTCGCTGGCCGCAGTGAAGACGCAGCGCCTGGTGGTCGAGGCGCAGTCGGAAGGCGCCTATTGGCTGACGCCCCTCAGCGAACGGGCCTCGGCGCAGACCTTCTACGCCGCGCGACTGCTGGTCGACGCGCATGTGGCGTGTCAGCGCGCGGCGGGCGCGTCGCGCGCGATCGAGATCGCGAAGCGCGGCGAGACCTGGGCGCCGTTCGACTTGCACGCGGAAGCACTCGCGATGTGCGACGACGAGCTCGCGGCGAGGGAGTCGAATCGTTGAAGCGCTCGCGACCAGGGCGCACAAAAATAGAGACGAGGAAAGGCGTCGAGCCTTCCCTGCGGCCGATCTATCAATAGGGAATGGCGTCACCCGGACCGGCAGACGCGGTCCTTTGCCGGCGCCCGAAGGAGTCGTCCCGCGCATCGGCGTCGCGGTGCTCGCTGTCGCGATTTTCGGCGGCTTGCGCGAGGCGCGAAAAATCGTTGCAGATGAGATCGACGGTGAAGACGCGCTCGCCATCGTCGCGCTCATAGCTGTTCTGGCGGACGCGGCCGCGTGCGTGAACGAGGTCGCCTTTGCCGATATGTTTTTCGATGTGTCGAACGATCGAGGTGGAGAAGACGACCACCTCATTCCAGTGCGGGTCGTCCCGCCACTCTCCGCCCTCGTCCTTGTAGGAGTAGTTGGACGCGCTGGTCACATGCGTGGTGGAGCCGACCTTCTTGATCACGCCGACGCGTCCGATGAGCTGAAACTCTGCTATGTTTTTCATGTCTCTTCTCCGAGCGGGGCCGCAGCTCGATGCACGGCGTTCACGAACAGCCGGAAAGGCGATCCGGAGCCTCCGGCCGCAAGGACGGAGGTCGAGCTTCAGCGCTGAGCTCCTGGAGACGCTGAATTTTGTGGCGCGAGGAATGTCTGCGCCGCCCCGCCGTTGGAGGCGAGGCGGCGCGGACAGGGGAAAATTCTGTGGCGCCTGGAGCCGAAGGACTCGACGACGGCTGTAGAAGGCCGACGTGCAATCGGGCTTTACGGCTTCGCGCTCGATTTCGATTCTTCATTCCTCTCTTTTTTTAAAATCTACGATCGCCCAAGCGCACGCGGGAGGACGAGGCCGCGGAGCGCCTGCAGGGGCGACGACCGGTCTCCGCTACCGGGAGCCCTTCGCTATCGAAGATCGCCAAAAGCGCATCGACGAAACGCAGCCGAAAGATTCGCGACGATGATTTCGTGGTTGACAGGAATTTCACATTCGCACTGTTGCGAGCAATGTTGAGAGCCTTCTGCAAAAGGAGGTCTCATGTTGCGAAAGATGAATGTGTCCCCTCCGCGCGACGGCGGTGGAGGAAACGGTGAGCGGCGCGATCGGCGCGTCGACTCATGCCGATTGATCGTGGCGGCGCTGGCGGCGATCGCTGGATGGCCGCTCTTGGGGAAGGCGCCGGCAAGCGCCGATCCGACTCCCGTCGTCGAACGCGGATTGCCCGCTGCGGTTATCCCGACCTATCGCGAGAAAGGAGCGCCGAATTTCAGCTATCCGACCGGCGGGTCGGAGACGGGTGGCGGGAACGGAGGCGGAGGAGGGAATGGCGGAGGCCACGGCTATAACGGCGACGGTGGAATCGGCCCCGGCACGATCGCGACCGACTACAGTCACTACAATGGCCAGAGCGTCGGAAGCGGACAGTGCGTCGCGCTGGCGCAGGCGACGTCGGATGTCGGCCTCACATCGACCTGGGTTCCCGGAGAACAAGTTCAGGGTGCCAGCGACATTGCAACGGGGACCGTGATCGCGACATTCGGCGAAGATGGAACCTACACGAATACGCCGGGCCAAAGCCACACTGCGATATACCTTGGCCAGAACGACCAAGGCATTCAAGTGATGGATCAGTGGAGCGGTCAACCGGCGCACTATCGAACGATCCCTTGGACAACGAGCAACCAGTATGAATCAGGGAGCCAATTCTATGTCGTATCTCACTAAGCCGCTCGCGGTTGGTCTCGCGCTCCTGTTTAGCCACCAGGCGCACGCAGCGTCATTGTGCAAGGCCGGGCTGTCGGGGATCACGCTCATCGAAGGGAATTTCGATCCGCCTGCGTCGATGACGCCGGATACGGAGCGTTTCAAGCCTGGAGGTCGATGGCCGGATGACTTGATCGAGCAGGGCTGGTACAATCTGAGAAAAGTCCATGCCCCGCTGAGATTGGTGTGCCGATACAAGGATGGCAAGCAGGAGACTCTGCTCCTTCCCAATGGAACCGACGCCTGTGTGTTGAAGCCCGGGCTCATAGTCAATTGTAAGTGAGAGCCAGCAGTGTAGCCGGGCGTTCCCCCGGCGAACGATGATGCGGATCGCGACCGGGAAATACGACGCATTCCCCGGTCGCGCGAACTTTTTCGTGGCGAGCGGACGCTTTTTCGATCGAGCAAAACTTTCCTCGAACGGCTGACTCCCTATTCGCGCAAGTGGACCGCAACATTGCAATGCGGACGACGTTTGAACGGCCGCCTGCAATTCGGGAGGCCTTCATGAATAGAGAATCATCGTCGCCGCAGATTCATCCGAACGCAAATCGGGCTTCGAATGCACTGGTCGCATTCTTTGCCGACGCCATTACGATAGGGATCGGAGCGGGCGCGCTGGGAGGCGCTGTCGCCGGCACTGTCGTGCTTCTGTTGGACGGTTCGAGCGCCATTCGAGAGCGCGTGTCCAACGCGCCGATGACTCATTCGGCTTCGCGCGTGAGCGACGATTTGGCGCGACTGTTCGAGAGAAGTGCGAGGGAGCGAAGCGAAGCTTCGGAATCCCAGGTCGCCGGCATGAATCTGTCGCAACAGGAGCGGACGGCGCCGCGCTTGAGCTTTCTAAGCGATGAATGAACGCGGGAGCACCTTACCCTCGCAAGCGGAGAGTGGCGCTGCGAGCGAGCGCAGTCTCGACACACTCCGGCGCCATCTGCGTCCGATTTTCGTCGCGGGCGCCAATGCCGGACATAACCCATTACGCGGCGATGGGTCGAAGCCGTAACTTGCGCTCAGACAACCGCGGCAGAGACGGATATTTGGTCGCTTGCTTGCACATGCCGAGATCGTCGTGAAGGATCAGGGTGCGCACCGCGATATTGCGAATGCGCCCGTCACGGAGGGACCGCACGAGAGCGACATCGGAGCGGCCGCTCACAAAGACGTCCTCCCATTTGCCGGTGGCGACGCTGCGGCGAGAGGCGGCGACGACACCGTTCAAGAACGCGAGAACGATCCAAGGATTACGGCACATCGGCGCGCCGCGATATCGGTCGCGCCAATATGAGTCATTCTGCAGATAGTAGATGGAACCGACGGCGATCACGCCGACGCCCTTCGGATTATCGCCGCCTTGACGGCGCTGTGCATAATACCGTCGAATCATTTCGGATCTCCAAAGCAGAAGGCGTGTTGCGTCAGTCCGCCCAGGCGGCGACGCGGAGAACGGAACCGTCTTTGAAAGCGCCCCTAACGCCGACGAGCGCCCGAATTCGTTGGATCGCCACATTCGCGTCGCGGCGGTCGAGGTAGGACGCTTCATAGAGTTCGTAGGCTTCCGTCCTCGGCTGAGGACGGGGCGATCGGCTATTGGTCAGGGAGTCGATGCGCCAGCTCCCATCCTGGAATTGAAACGCGTACATGGTCGGACCTCCCATCCTCGGCGACTGGCTCCCCTTGGACACGGCCGGCGTCGAGCCGGCCGCGCCATCGCCGCTCTCAGGCGAATTCCTCCGATTGGTGATCCTCTTCGGGATCGGGGTCCTCGTCGGAGCCGCCGATCTCGGGATCGGGACCGTCGACATTTCCATCGTCGTCCTCGACGCCTTCGGTCGCCCGGGCAATCTCGCTCGCGATCTCCTCCTCGGAGAGGGCGAAGCGCGCGGCGGGAAGAACGTAGGTTCCCCCGGAGACCTGCTCGATGAGAGCGGCGCGCGTCTCCTTGGCGCGGGGACGCGGCAGCACGGAGTGCGCCGCGGCGGCCTTTTCGAGCGCGGTCTTCGAAAGCGACGACAGAAAATCGTCCGTCGCCATATTCGGGAGATGCGCGTCCGCGCCGATCGCGTCTCCGACGAGGCGGGCGGCGACGCCGCTCGAATGATAGCCGGGGCGGCAGTTGAGAACATGGGCGAGCATGTCGCGAGCGGCCTTCCGAACGAGGGCGGCGTCTTGGGTGATGCGGCCCTCATTGGCGAGTCGATGCGCCAGGCCTCGACGCAGGCGCGAGGAATAGCCGCTGGCTTTCACATCGACATTGTCGGCGGCGAAGGCAACGACGAGCAGACCGAGAAGCGTGAAATCGTCGATCTCGTTTTCCGCGAGCGCTCTGACGAGGGCGTCGGTGCGGAAATCGCCGATGATCGCGAGACCTTTTTGCGTGATCTCGGGGCGGGTGCGAGCGGGCTCGGCGAGCGTCTCGGAGGCGCCGCCGGGGGTGGCAGTCTTTCCCTTCTTCGGCTCCGCCTTGGGCATGCGGAAGACGATTTCCTTCACCGATCCGTCGCGGGTGTCGACGAAATGGCCGATCATGTCGCTCTTTCTCGGCTGTCCCCAGACCCGCTCGGCCTTCGGCGGCAGCTTGCCCTGGCCGTATTCGTCGATTTGGAGAACGATCCCATTTTTCGGGAGATTCGCTTCGACCCATGCGGCCTGCGCGGCGAAGAACGCCTCGACCTGGGTGGTGTAGCGGTTGTCCTGATCACCCTGCTCGAACAGGTCGTCCTCCCACACGATGCCGAAAGCCTGCTCTTCGTCGGGGCCGAACTTCGCGATCTTGGCGTAGAGACGTCGCTTGGTCAGCGCGCGAGCGACTTCGTGCCAAATGACCGTCTCTTGGCCCTTCTTCGGCTTGTGCTTCTTCCAGATGGACGCCTGCTCGTCGGCGCCGGCGGCGGCGATGGTGCGCAGGTGGCTCTCCTGCGGCATGTCGCCCTTGGCGATCTGGTCGAGAATCGCCGGATGGATGTTCGCGAGCAGGCGCAATTTCTTGATCGTCCGCACGGGCAGGGCGAGGGCGTCGCCGATCGCCTCTTCCGTCCAATTATCGGAAATGAGCGCTTCGATCGTGCGCCATTGGTCGACCGGCCCCATCTGTGCGCGAACGACGTTCTCGGAGAGCGAGCGAAGATTGTCGGCGCCGTCGTCGGGGCCGCGGACGAGAACGATGATTTCGGAGAAGCCTGCTCCGATGGCCGCGCGCACGCGCCCGTGGCCCGCGACGATGACGAGATCGTCGCCGTCCGGACGCACCACGGGCGGCTGCGTAATGCCGGTGGCCTTGATATTGGCGATCATTTGCCGATCGGCGTGCTCGCCGGGGGCGGTCCGACGGGGATTGTTGGGATTGGGCTTGAGAGAGCGCGGATCAACGTGGCGTAGCTCCAGGCGGACGCGGCCATGCCCCGGCGCGGTGGCGATATCGGCGCCGCCTTTCGCCTCGACGTCGGCGACGATTTGTCGATCGGTCTGCTCGCCGGGAGCGGCGTGGCTGTGATTGTTGGAATCGGGCTCGTGAGAGCGCACATCGATGTTAGGCTGTGCCATGATGATGATCTCCTCTTTCAATTCGGATTGCCGATCTTCCTTTCGAAGACGAGGATCGAACGCCCCGATCGCGGACGGCGGGGCAAGAGCGCGCGGCACGCGCGGGAGCTCAGCGACGAACTCTTGCGGCGGCGGCCGCGAATGGGGCAAATCGCTCTTTTTCTTCTTCTCGATTTTCGTGCTCGTTCCGCTCGGGGCTGGCGGCTTCTCTCCTATCGGCGCGAGGAGGCGCGTCGTTCATTCGGAGAAATCGAACAGTGAGCCTTGGCGAAGGACCGCTGTCGGCGCTGTCGCCGGCGCGGTCAGATCGGAGCGAGTATCCGGTCGGAGGCTTGGTTCGTATTTGGCTTTCAGACGCTCGAGCAATCCGCGCTCTCGACGAGCGACGTCACTGTCGCGCTGCGCCTTGACGATCGCGAGAAGGTTCACCATCGTTATCCTCGATTGAACGAGCATCTCGACGTCGCAAAATGTAAATTCCGCGGAACCGCAACAGGGCCACTGCAGCGTTTCTTCGAGGAACGCGATCCTTCTTTCAGAATCGGGAAAGAAGTGCTCGAAGAATTGATGCTTGTCGTAGTGAGCGATATGCCCAAAGCTGTTGGAGAGGCGGACATAAAGTCGATCGATGAAGCCGCTCCTCGGACAATCGTCGGCGAGGAATTTAAGCAGCGCGTTCGCGAACCAGGCCTTGTCCTCGGCCGTATAAAACTTCGTCGAGGTGAAGTCGGCGGCGGTCAGTTGTGGCGTTCGGAGAGATCGAATGATTGCGGGCGGGAGCATCGAAGGTCTCCTGATTGGAACGGGGCGGAAGCGATGAGCGGCGATGCAGGCTCCTTCGGATCGCCGGCGCCGAGGTGCTCGGACCAGGACCAGCGCCGCCCGAGCCCGCGAGTGGTCGTGAGACCGCGACGGTGCGCGCGCCGCTCCATCTCGATCGAGATCGCCGCCAGCTCGGGATGCGTCGCTGCGAGCCAGTCGACCTCGTGCTTCTTCGAGGCAGGGCACATGAAGCAGGAAGATTTCAGGGGGGTCGGCAGGCCTTCGTCGGCAATGACGCGTTCGCAGATTTCGCGCGTCCAGCCCGATTCGGCGAGCGGATAGCGGTAGCGATGGCCCGGCGGCCATTTGCCAGAGGCCTTGGCGATGCGCTTGGCGTCGGCAGGTCCGGCGTCATATCCGATAAGCTTCGTGACGTATGGCCCATGTCTCCATCGGCGCAGGCGCCGATCCCAACCCAAGTGATCGCGCGTGAACGCCCATTGGGGGTCCACTTTCCACTTCAGGGAGCAGGAATGGCCGCCGTAAGCGAGCGACGGAAGAATGCTTTTGCGCAAGCATTCGTCGTGCAATGAAACATCGCCCGCGCGCGGGCTTCGCCGGCGGACGATGGTGATGGGCGGAAACGCATTGGCGGCGAGCCACGCGCCGATGACGCCGAGATAGGCTTTTGTTTCGGGCTTTTCCGACCCGGTGTCGGCGAAGAGGATCAGATTCGGCGTGACCTTGTGGTTGCGCAGGCCGATCAGCATCGCCGTGCTGTCGACGCCGGCTCCGTAAGCGACGATGATCGGATCGCACCCCAAAGAGGCGCGAAACGCGCGAGAAGAGGCGTGAGCGAGAAGCGTCACGGGATTTTCCTTTCGACAATTGCGGATGTGATCGAAGCGCGACCAAGAGCTGCGCGTCAGGCCGCGGAGCTGGCCTCGGCGTTTCCGTCGTCATTCGCTGCGAGCGACGCGTCGAGCGCCGACAGCTCGTCGCGCTTCGCATCGAGCTCGTCTTCGTAGGCGAAAGCTTCGTCGAGGCGCCGGCGATAGGCTGGGAGGCGTTCGGCGGCGTCCTGCATGGTGCGCTTCTGCTCGGCCAGCTCCACCTCGAAACGGCTGAGCGCATATTCGAGGCGGGAGATGACGCCGAGCGGCGTCAGATCGTGCGAATATTCGATCTCCATATGCCGGCCGGCGCGCTGAATCGTCAGCTCGACCTCGGCGAGCTTCTGGCGCTCGACGGATCTCGCCGTTACAGCCAAATCGAAGCCGCCGATGTTGGCCACGCGCCAGTCGCCGCCCTTGCCTTCGAACTCCCTGGCTCGGATTCCTCTGAGCAGGGCGGCGCCGGCGTCCTTGCGTTCGACGAAGCGATGGCCCTCGACCTCCATTCGGAACGCGTCGCCGCGGGTCGGGATGCGCGTGGCGATGTCCTGCTCGATCTCGCCGATCCGCTTTTCGGCGTGACGGAGCGAGGCCTCGGTCGAGGAGATCGTGCGGCGGACGGCGTATTGATCGTCGAAATGGGCGTCGCGCAGGCGCTCCAGCCGAGCGATCTCGGCTTCGAGTCCGGCCTTCTGCATGAGCCTCGGGTCGCCCGATGCAATGGCCTTCGCCATGGCGAATTGATTGACCTGCGATCCGGCGTCCTCCAGCCGGCGAATGCTGCGGTCGCCGGACATGGCCATTTCGATGAAGCGGGCCTTCCGTTCGAGCAATTGCCAGCCCGTGGCGTCGACGCTGCCCTTGGTGGCGTAGGCGTAGAGCTCGATCTCCTCATTCTCGTTGCCCTGGCGCTCGATGCGGCCTTCGCGCTGCTCGATCTGCGAGGGAAGCCAGGGCACGTCGAGGTGATGGAGAGCGACCAGGCGGCGCTGAGCGTTGACGCCGGTGCCCATCGTGTCGGACGATCCGATGACGATGCGGGTCTTGCCGGCGTTGATGTCCTGGAACAGGCGCTGCTTAGCGCTCGACTTCTTGTAGTCCTGCATGAAGGCGATCTGCTCGGCGGGGACACCGAGCGCGACGAGGCGCGACTTGATCCAGCGATAGGCCGAGAAGCCGCGCGTCGCCTCGACATTGAGCGTGCCGAGATCGGAGAAGATCATCTGCGCCGCGCCCGGCAGGAGATAGGGGACGCCGTCGGCCCGCGTGTAGCGGCGGTCCGCCGTCTCACGCCAGATCGAATAGACATTGTCGATCAGGGCGTTGAGCTTGTTGCCGTCCTCATTGGCGTGGCCGGGGAGCACGAAGCGCAGATCGATGGCTGCATGACGGCCGTCGGTGATGACGGAGAGGAGAATGTCGTCGCCCTTCTCGGGTTTGCTCTTGCGCTGCTCGATGACGGCGATGCGCTGGGCAAGGATTTTCTGATAGGCCTTGAAGGCGGCGGTCGGCTCCGCCGTGACGATCTGGCGCTTGCCGCCCTTGATGCTCGGCAGACGCAGATAATGGCGCAGGTCCGATTTGAGCACGACATCGGCAACCGAGCGATACATGGCCATGAGGTCGGCCACATTGACGAATTCCGAGAAACGGGTGACGGGCTTATAGAGGCCGGACGGCTGCAGCTCGAGCTCGGTCCGAGTCTCGCCGAAGGTCGCGGCCCAGGCGTCGAACTCGTGAATGCCCCGCTCTTCGAGGGTCTCCGGCTGCATGAAGCGCTGCAAAGTGAACATCTCGCCGAGCGTGTTGGTGATCGGCGTGCCCGAGGCGAGGAGCAGAGCCCGGCCGGGGTTCTTCCCATCGACGAAGCGGGATTTGACGAAGAGGTCCCAGGCGCGCTGCGAGCCGTCGGGGTCGACGCCCTTCAGGCTCGTCATATTGGTGGCGAAGGAGAGCTTGCGGAACTCCTGCGCCTCGTCGACGATGAGCTGGTCGACGCCCATCTCGCCAATGGTCAGAAGATCGTCCTTGCGGCTCTGCAAAGCTTCGAGCTTAGCTTCGAGCCCCTCCTTCATCCGTTCGATGCGCTTGCGCGAGATGCGGTCGTCGCCGTCGATCTTCTCCAGCAATTCGGAGTAGCTGGCGAGGTGGGTCTGAATGAGCGCCTGCTCGAAGGCGGCGGGCGCCGGCACGAATTTGAAGGCGCTGTGGGTGATGATGATGCAGTCCCACTGCGCCGTGGCGGCGCGGGCCAAAAACCGCTGACGCTTGTCCTTGGAGAAATTCGTCTCGTCGGCGACCAGAATGCGGGCGTTCGGATAGAGCAGGAGGAATTCGCGGCTGGCCTGCGCCAGGCAATGGCCGGGAACGACCAGCATCGCCTTGGCGACGAGGCCGAGCCGTTTCTGCTCCATGATGGCGGCGGCGATCGTGAAGGTCTTTCCGGCGCCGACCGAATGGGCGATATAGGTCTTGCCGGCGCTGATGATGCGCCAGATGGCGCGCTTCTGGTGGTCGTAGAATTTGATGACGCTGCTCGCGCCGGGAAGCTGGAGATGGCCTCCGTCGAAATGCCGCGGGACCAGATTGTTGAATTGGTCGTTGTAGATGCGGGTGAGACGCTCGGCCCGCTCGACATTGGTCCAGACCCAGCGCTCGAAGGCGGTCTTGATCTTGGCGAGCTTCTCCTTGGCCGCCTCCGTCTCGGCGGCGTTCAGCTCCCGCCGTTCTCGGCCGTCCTCCTTCCAGACGTCGTAGATTTGCGGGATCGAGGAATTGAGGGCATCGCCGAGCAGCAGGCCCGCGTTGCGGCGCGCGGTGCCCCATTCGGAGGTCGCCTCGGCGCGGCCGGAGAAGGCGGAGAGCTCGACGGTCCAGGAGGCGATCTCGACCGTGTGGCGGATCGAGGCCTTCACGCCGATGACCTCGGCGACGAAGGCGGCGACATCGGCGGTCGGGATCCATGGCGCGCCGAGCCGCGCGGAAATATCCGAGGGCTTCAGATCCTCGGGCTGGACCGGGCCGAGCGCCTCGACATTGCGCCGATAGCGCGGATCTCGCTCGGCCGCGGCGATCGCGGCGGCGAGCTTGGTGCGCACCGGGCCGGACAGATAGGCGTCGGCGGTCTGCCAGCTTTCGAAGCCCTCGATCGTGGTCTGAGGATCGAGGAAGACGCGATCGCCGAGCTCGGCGAGGGTTTCGTCGCGCGCGCGGCCGAGGAGATCGGCGATGCGGTCGATATCGACATGGCCGAGCTCGTGCAAGGTGACGGCGAGGGCGTCGGCCGCGCTCTCGATCGTCGGCGTCGCCGGCGGATGCAGCACGCGCTCCGAGAAGATCGGCCCCTTCTTCGCCTCTCCGGTCTCGACGTCGTAATCTTCGATCGAGGCGACGAGCCAGACGTCGGGGTCGTCGAGGAAGGGCTGGAGATTGGGGCGACGCTGCGCCTCGCCGGTCTTCGGATCGGTCGTCTCGCTGATGGTGGTGAGATTGATCGCACCGAAATTGCGGAGGAAGCTGTTGTAGGCGATGCGCAGGCGCGTCTGGGCCGGACCCCAGGGCTCATTGGCCTCCTGGGCGCGCAGGACCTCGCGAATGGCGTCGCGGATCGGAATGAGCGTGCGAATGATGCGGGCGTGCTTTGCGGGAATGCCTTCGGTTCCTTTGCCCCCGCGGACCTCGATCTTACGCGGCGCGCCGTCGATGACCTGCATCAGCGCGTCGTCGACGATGACGAAGCTGCCCTCCTTGATCGTCGCGCCTTCCGCCGCCGTCCCGACGTGAAGGGCGGGGCGGCTCGGCGCGGTCGCAGCCGATCGCTCGCTCGGCTGATGGATTCCGCGCGGCAGGCGCGAGACGGCGGCGTCGATTTGCTCGTCGAGCGCGGCGCGGTCCTTTCGCAGGCAGGTGTAGGTCGGGCCATAGGCGCTGCTGGTCCGCGCATGGAGCCCCATGACCATCTCTGGATGATCGAGAAAATAGCGATTGATCGAGAGAGCCTCCTCGCCATCCTCGGCGGGGACCGCTTCGGCGAGGCCATCCCATGCCGCGCCGCCGGGCTCCTGGTCGGGGGCGCGCCTTTGCAGGAACAGGACGTCGACGACGACGTCGGTTCCGGCGGCGGCGTTCATGGCGCCCTCGGGGAGCCGGATCGCGCCGACGAGATCGGCCATGCCTGCAATATGGGCGCGCGCCTTGTCGTCCACCTTGTCCATGGTCCAGCGGCTGGTGACGAAGGCGGCGAGGCCGCCCGGCCTCAGCCGCTCGATCGACCGCGCGATGAAATAATCATGCAGCGAAAAGTCGAGGCGCTCGGCTCCGTCGAGACGAGCGCGCCGGTCGCTGAACGGCGGATTGCCGATGACGAGGTCGAAGTTCTCGGTGAGGCGCGCTTTGGTGAAGTCTTCGCGCCGGATCCAGGCGTTCGGAGACAGCTGCGATGCGATCCGCGCGGTGGTGGCGTCCATCTCGACGCCGGTGAGGCTCGATTTGCCAACGAGCGCTTCCGGCATGAGGGCAAAGAACAGGCCTGTCCCGCATCCGGGCTCCAGGATCGCGCCGCCGGAAAAGCCCATGCGCTGGACCGCGCGCCAGATGGCGCGGATGACGAATTCCGGCGTGTAATGGGCATATTGAGTGGCGCGGGCGAGGCTCGCCAGCTCTTCGCGCGGGACGAGCCGCTCCAGCTCCTCGCCGAGATCCTCCCAGCCCTCAGTGAAGGTCTCGCCGGCGCGGCGGAACATCATATCAGCAAGGTCGCGCGCGCCGAAGCCGACGAAGCGGCTCAGGACGTCCTGCTCCTCCGAAGTCGCATTCCGCTTTTCAGCCTCGATTTCGAGGGCGAGCCGGATGGCGGCGAGATTGTCGGCGGCGCGGGCTTTCCAGCCGTGAGCGAGCTGGCGGTCGCCGCGCAGCACGAAGTCCTGCGCGGGAATGGCAGGCGCCGCCGCGACGGCCGGCGTTTCGTCTTCTTCGGGGCGATCGGTCGAGGGACGAAAACTTCCGCCGTCGAGCGTCAAGCCGCCGGCGAGGCTGGTGGAATCGAACAGAGAAAGCGTCAGCTGATTACTGTCCTTGGCCATGGCGAGAAATCCTTTCGGCGAGCACGAAAAAGCCCGGCGCGCGATGGGCGGCCGGGCATTGGCAGTGGGACGAATGTTCGAAGGGTAGGGGCGCGGGGGACTCACCAGGGTCCGAAGGCGGCTTCGATAGCGACGCGCTCGCGGCGGTCGACGAGATCGAGCGCTCGAATGTGAAGCGAGGAGCCGGCGCGCGCACGCGCGACGACATGGGACCAGGCCTCTCTGTCGTCGCGAAATTTCGGCGGACCCTGCTCCGGATTGTCGAACTTCTGCAGCTCGATGCGAGGCGCGTTGTCGCGATAATTTCCGCAATCGGATATGACCCAGCCGTCGCGGCGCGCGGCGTCGTGGTCGAAGGCGCCGAGACTTAAAGTCGCCGCAGTCGCGCCGTCGCGATTTTCGGATTCAGTCGTGCTGCTCTGTTGCATCGGAGTCTCCTCTCGATCTTCTTCTCGAAGACCCCGATCACGCACCGAGGACGAACGGCTGGGGCAAAGGCGGCGCCTCGTGCGCCGGGATCGATCCGGCCCAGCGAAGCGGCCGGAGCGACCCACCCTTTGCGGCGGCCGTTCGTTCGCGGTAGCCACTCTTTTTTGCTTCTTCTTTTTTGGATTTCTTTTCTTCGGACCTACGAATTGTGCAGCATCACGAATGGTGCCGAACGAGTCGAGCCGCCGGTCTCATGTCGCGCTCGATACGTTCCGAGAGCCAGCGCCGACAGTCGATCCTGTCGACGATGCGCTGCTCGCCGAGATCGAGCAGGCACGCCGCACCGCCGAAGGCGCCGAACGAGGGGAACACGCAGCCCTGACTCCAATGGAAGCCCCATAAGCCCGTCAGTCCGAACGTCCTCGCACAGCGCTGAACGAATGCGATCACTTGTTCGGGATCGCCGTCGTCGCCGGAGACGATACGAAGACAACCCCTATCGGCGTCGCTGGCTTTCACCGTGAAGCAGATGCGTTCATATCTGGCGTCGAGCTCGTCCGCATATTGCTCATAGAGAGCGAGAGCGGGTGGGACGAATTCGGAACGGCCGAGTGGAAGAACGCAGGAAAAATGGGTGTAGGAGCGGGACATGTCGATGTCTCCTCTGCGAGGCGAGAAAGGGATTGTGAAAAATGGGAGGTCGGGGACTGCCGACGTCAGCCGGGACCGGCGGCGTCGCCGAAGGCGCCGGCGGGCAGGCGCCAGCGCTCGGGAGATGTGCATATCGTAGGAGCCCAGTGCTCAGAGAGGGCGAGCTGGACCAGGTCAGGCCGAGCGAGCGCAGCCGGATAGGGTCTGCCGCGATCGGCGACGGCATGAATGGGAGCGTCGCGTTTGATGGTGCAGCCGAAGCGCCGTTCATATTCGGCGACCAGCTCGAAGCGTTCCGGCGCCATCCATCTGATCGTCGCCAGCTGGTCGGGCGACGCGAAGATGCAATGCATACAAGAGACGCGGCCGAAGCCGAGCTGATAGGCGACGTGCGGAACGACGCCGTGACGCCGGAGCAAATCCCAGACTTGTCGTTCCTCCAAGCCGTGGATCGGACGCCAATGATCGACGTGACGACGCCGGCGGGTCCCGCAACGCGTATCGGTGCGATGCGGCTCGAAAGTCGCATAGCGCGCCCTCGCCGGGCTCTCCTCGGCGCGCTCGCCGGTGACGACGAACGTGCGCTTGCCGAGGAAGCGGGGCGAATTGCAGATCATGCTTCGCATCACGTCGATCTTTGCGACCGAGCTGCACCATCGAAGCCGCAAATCGGCTGTGACCTGCGGGAAGCGCAGACGCGTGCCCGGATTGCCGCGGCCACCAAATGTCGCGATACTTTCCTCGGGCGTTTCGAACATCACGGAAGCGGTGGGCTCATTGTCACGCAACATCTCACGACGCAGACCACCGTCGCGCCATGAGAAGTAGAGCGGAACGCCGAAGGCCGCGGCGATCGCACGGCAATAGCCCGCGGTGATCGGCCAATCGAACGTCGGCGGCCCGCGACCGTCGACGTCGTGATGATGCAGCTCGATCCGACCAGGATCAACGCCTTCATCGATGATATGAAGCAGGCAAGCGAGCGAATCTTTGCCGCCCGAGAAGGCGACAAGGATGTGATCGTAGCTCCTCAGATCGGGAGCCGTGGAGGTTTCGGGGCGAGAGCGAGCATGCGGATGCTCGCCGCCTGCGCGGTTCGTCGTTATGGTGCGCGTCGTGGCGATCACGCGGCCTCGACGAGGGGCGCGTCGCTTTCAGCGGCGTCGTGCCCATCCGAGTCGCTTTGGCTTCCGGCGAAGTCCGGATGAAAGGCGAGGCAATAGTCGGCGGCCTTCTGCGCCGCTGCGGCGGCGCGAAAGATTTCGCGCTTATCGCTCTTCAATCGCGCGAGCCAGAACGAGATATAGCTCGCGTGGTTCTCGATTTCAGTCGGTAGACCGAGCTCGGTGTTGACGAGACAGCTCGCTATGTCCGCGACGAGTTCTTCGAATGCGTATTTCGCCGAACCGAAGCGTCCTGTGAGATCACGGTTCAGCCGACTCGGCGCGCCAGAATAATGGCAAAGCTCGTGCATTTGCACAGCTGCGTATGCCTCTGGAGATCGGAATGCGCGTTCCGGCGGTAGCTGAATGTGGTCGGTCGACGGACTATAGAAGGCTTGGTCGCCGCCAATGCGAACCACGGCGCCGCTGTTGCGCAGAATGATGTCGGCCCCGTCGAACCGGCGCCACGGCGCTTCCTCGATCGTCGGCGGCACGAATTCAGGGATACCGTCGATCTGCGAGCCGTTAAATACCGTGTAGGCGCGAAGCAGAGGGATGTTGCGCGTGTGCTCCTCGCCATCGGCGGGAGCGTCACGATCCTCGACGCGTAGCTGCTTATAGAAGAAGACGGTCGTGCCCTTTTCACCGGCGCGCACCTGCCAGCCCCTGGCCTTCGCCTGCTTATAGCTGCAATAGCGTGGATCGCCGCTCGCGAATGAAAATAGCGACATGCCGAGCAGAAGATCGTTGATCCCGTGATAGCGGCGCCCCGTGACGGCGTTGATCGGCGAGAGTGGCCCGCCCGATTTTTCGGGATCCCAGGGCCTGCGCCAGGGAGCCGTGCCTGCTTCGAGAGCAGCGACGATGCGGTCCGTGACGTCTTGGTAATGGTCGCGACGCGTGGACGCCCGTCCATTTCTCTTGATGTTGTTATTCATGGGATTCGTCTCCGTTTCAGGTTTCGGAACGAAATCCCACGCCCCGCATCACGGCCGCCGGGGCAAGGGCGGCCTCGCCGCACGCGGCGAGAACGGGCGCGCGCGCCTTTACCCTTGCGGCGGCGGACGCGCATGCGGGAACGACGCTTTGCGCTGTTCGGTCTCCTTTTTCCGTCGGCTGTTTCGGTATTTTCTTCATGCGCCGCCTGTCAGGCGGCGCTTCCGCTCTGCGTGGCGACGACCGATCCGTTCGACACGCGTTGGAGGATAAGTTGCTGAAAGCGCTTGCGCCAGTGTCGTAGAGCGGCCAATAGTTCCGAAATCTTATTCGTCATGAACTTCGAGGAAAATTCGAATGACGGCTTCCGAGGCAGACCCCTCTCGCTCGACCACGCTCGCGGCCGAGGTCGTCGCCGCTTTCGTCGCCAATAATTCCCTGCCGATCGGAGATCTGCCTTCGCTGATCCACGCTGTGCGCGGTGCGCTGGAGAACCTCGGCAAAGCGTCGATCGACCCGACGACGCCAGCGGTGAAACGAGAGCCGGCTGTTTCGATCCGCAAGTCCGTCACACCCGATTTCATCATATGTCTCGAAGATGGAAAGAGCTTCAGATCGCTGCGGCGCCATTTGAGGCTGCTCGGAATGAGTCCGGAGGAGTATCGGGCGAAATGGGGCCTGCCCGCGGACTATCCCATGGTCGCGCCCAATTATGCAGCGCAGCGATCGGAAATGGCGAAGTCCCTCGGACTCGGCCAACATCGCAAAAACGCAGCGTCGAGCCCGAAGGCGACCGCCAGCGGGCCCGCCAAGCGCGGACGGGCGACCAAGAAAAAAGCGTGAGCGACGACGGGCCTGGCTCGCAATGTGCGCCATTCGAAGCGGATCGAGTGGCGCACGGCGGGGCCTCGCGTAGCGACTGCGCAACCGGTCACAGATCTGTGCGAACAAGGTGTTGATTTCCACTGAGAGCTGACCCAGGCAGCACGGATTTTTCCACCGAGAACTGACCCATGTTCGAACCTTTCCCCCTCGACCGTCGCGGGGGACCTGGGAGTGATCGACTTGGAGTTATTGAGCGTCATCCGCCGCTGGCGATATCGGCAGGAGTTCTCGATCCGAGAGATTGCGCGACGCACGGGGCTGTCGCGCAATACGGTGCGCAAATATCCGTTATAAATCATTGTAATGTGTGCAAAATAACGGCACGCCGGCTATCAATTTCCCGCTTTTTTCTGCAACGGGCGTCATGCGCCAACGCGCGATCGCCTTGATAGTGATATGCTTCCGCCGGGATGCCCTCCTTTTCCTTTCCCAAAACGCCGTCGGCAGACCGCGAGGCGGCCGCGCCGCAAGGGCGCGCGGAACGCGCGGGAGCTCGGCGACGAACCCTTGTCGGCGTGGCCGGCGCTAGCGGTAGCCATCTTCCCTCTTCCTTTGCTCGAGATGCCCATTCGTGATTATGGGATGGCCCGCCCTTCTCGCGGCGATCGGGTAAGATCGTCGTTGGCACGACAGAGAGAGGAGCGGAGCGATGGATATCGTGATTGTCGGCATCGATCTTGGCAAAAACTCCTGCAGCCTCGCGGGTTTGGACGCCGCGGGGCGGGTTGTTCTGAGGCGACGGCTGCGACGCGACTCGCTGGAAAAATTTGTCAGCGGGCTCGGGCGTTGCATTGTTGCGATGGAAGCTTGTTGCGGCGCCCATCATCTCGGGCGGATTTTCGAGGCGCTTGGCTACGAGGTGCGGCTGATGTCGTCGGAATATGTCCGTCCTTACGTGAAGTCGCAGAAGAACGACGATCTCGACGCCGAGGCGATCGCAGAAGCCGCCACGCGGCCTACGATGCGTTTCGTGCCGGTGAAGAACCAGGATCAATCCGATATTCAGGCATTGCACCGGGCGCGCGAACGCCTCGTGTCGGAAAGAACGGCGCTGATCAATCACCTGCGGGCGCTCCTCCTCGAGCGCGGCGTCGTGGTTGCGCAAGGCCGGCGGAAGCTGGAAGCTGCGCTCGAGACATTCGCCGATGAAGAGGGTGACGTCGGTTCTTTGAGCCCGCGCATCCGGATTCTGATCGAAGACATGCGGGCGGAATGGCGTTCACTCGACCAGAGGATCGCGAAGCTCGACGCCGAGTTCGTTCAGATGGCGCGCGACGACGAGGCAGCGCAACGCTTGATCTCGATTCCGGGGATCGGAACGATCAACGCCACGGCGCTAGTGGCGGCGGTCGGCAACGCAAAAGCATTCGAACGTGGACGCGATATGGCGGCATGGCTGGGGCTGGTTCCACGGCAAATGACGACCGGCGGAAAGCCGCGCCTGCTTGGCATCAGCAAACGCGGCAATCGCTATTTGCGCAAGAATCTGATCCATGGCGCCCGTGCGGCATTGCCTTACCTCGTCGAGCGTGAGACGCCGCTGGGGCGGTGGGCGCGCGGCCTTCTGGAACGAGCGCACAAGAACGTCGTCATCGTGGCCTTGGCGAACAAGCTGGCCCGAATCGCATGGGCGGTGTTGGCGCACGGTCGTAAATACGACCCCCAGTTCGAAGGAATGACCGCCTGAAGGAAAGGAATAGCCCGAGTGGCGCTCATCGCGGGCGCTCGGGTCACATAGGTCTGCGTGAGGTGACAGAAGATGGCCTGACAGTCGAACGGTGGCTTGAAAACCTGAACAATTGAACGGCCGAAAAGGCCGGCGTGATTATGAAGATCGAGCTGCGCGGATCTCCATCTTGGCCGGGTCAAAAGTCCGAGACCGGATACGTTGAAGCAGACTGACCAGAGCCAGATGAAAACCACCCTTGCAGGCGGGCGGGCCATACGTTCACTTGTGCGCGAATGCGAAGCGGGCGGGCGTGGAGGGCCGGCATGGCGGCGATGGACGAGATCGCGATCCTGTTGCAGGGCCGCAATGCGGAGGCAAACCGCCACCGGGCCCGGCGCGTCGAGGCGGGGCGCGATCTGTTCGGAAAATGGATGGTGCGCGTGTCCTTCGGCCGGATCGGCTGCCGGGGGCGGACATTCGCGCGAGAATTCGCGTCGGAGGACGAGGCGCGCGCTTATGTGCGCGATGGCCTGCGCCGCCGGAAAGGCGCCATTCGACGTTGCGGCGTCGAGTATCGCGTCATCGACGCGTCGCCTGCTGCGCTGCCTCTGCTGGCGACGCTCAGAAAGGGCGGACCGCAGAAATTCGAAGCGGCGGGGCCTCGCCGTGAAGCCTGAACGGCCATCGGATGCCGCCGCTTCGCGGGAAACGCTCGTCGGCTCGGTCGAACGTGTGACTTTTCACAATGAGGAGAACGGGTTCGCCGTCCTGAAGGTCAAAGCGCGCGGCAAGCGCAACCTCGTGCCGGTCGTCGGCCGCGCCGCTTCGATCTCGGCCGGCGAATATATTCACGCTGTCGGCGCCTGGATCACCGATCGCACTCACGGGCTTCAATTCAAAGCCGATTTTCTGAAGACCACTCCCCCGACGACGGCGAAAGGCATCGAAAAATATCTCGGCTCCGGCATGGTCCGAGGCATCGGCCCCAAGCTCGCCGCGAGAAATGTCGCGGCCTTCGGCGTGGCGACCTTCGAAGCCATCGAAACAGCGTCGGAAAGGCTGCCGGAAGTGTCCGGGATCGGGGAGTTTCGCGCGACGCCCCTTAATTCGCCCAGCCAACGCATTGACTCCCAGCGAAGCCTCTGCAATATGCGGGCTGTTGCTGTATTGTTTTTAGTTTATCATTTTTATGAAATAATACAGTGACATATTTATTTCAGGAGTCGCCAATGAGACACGCCGCAATGAGACTCGCCGCTGCCCTTTCCATACTATTATTCGCGTTCGTCGCAGCATCCTCTGCAAACGCATCTGTCTGCAACACCACGACCGCCCCGGGCGGCTTCATTTATCAAACGAACAACTGGTATCAAAGATCGACAACTACTGCGGGAACGCTTTCTGGCACCGTGTATTACGTGAGTTGGTCGTGGCCGAATTACACGCCCTGGACTCCCACGCTTCAGCTGAAAATCTGCCTCAACAACACGTGCGGTATCGTCTCCGGCTCGCAAGCACCAGGCTCCGATACCGTCGTTTGGGCCGGGATCACAGGGAACCCTACGGTCACGGTTTATGTACAGAACGCATCCAATCCGACGCGAGCGCTGAACCCCGCGATTAGTGGCTCTGGCAACTTTTCGGTGAGCGTCTGCTCGCAATGAATGATGCTCCCCCGGTCTAAAGGCTAGGGTTACAACACTACAAGCTCGATAAGTCGGCCCCCGGGCCGACTTTGCCACAAGCGCAAGAATCATGTCGTTCAATAACTTTGACAAACGATCACCCCTCCCCCCTGACGAACCGCTAGACATTTCGTCAGCCTCAAGCAAGAATGAGGCGGTAAAATAGCTCCGTCGTAAATTGGAGCTATGGAATACAATGCAGGTATATAATTCAAATAATCAATACCTATTTTTCCAACAGCGCGCTTCCGCGAAGAGCACTAACTCATCTGGAAATGGGGGCCAGGATGCATTTGCAACTGTTTCGTCAAATAGCACGGCAACGCCGCAGCAGCTACGATCTGGCTATTTTGGAAGCCCCCGCGCTACATTAGAGGCCGTGTTAGCCGCTGGCGGCGTCGTCAACACGCTTTCATTCCTTACTTCTTCGGATATAGATCTGATCCAACGCACAACTGGCGTTACCATTAAAAATGGCGGCTATTATGATAGTGATGGCAATCAATTAGGTATCCACAGCGACAGCCACGGAAATCTTTTGGATCCTAATCCAAGCCAAAGCAAAGCAGCATTTGATCTTGCCAACACCCTTTCTGATCTGAGAAACAGCGGTGGCCCTCAAGGCGATACGAGCCTGCAAAATGGCCGCAAGGTCACGGTGGATGATCTGGAAGCCTACCTAAAAGGTTATGCCGCCGCAAAAGCCTCAGGTCAGAGCGATGTCTACGTTCCTAATGCGGACGTTATCAAACAAGCAGAAAAGATGCTCACATCTGAACAGAGCTGAGCCGGCTCGCGCGTAGCATAGGTGTCGCGCGGCAGCTCCCAGAATTATGTCTTTGGCGGCGGCTTTCAATCACGCTGTTCGCAGGGCTGCTATGGGATCGAGCCGCGCAGCGCTATTAGCTGGATATAAGCCCGCCAAGAGCCCTACGGCCAACGCCATGCCGACAGCTAATGGCAAGGCGATGATAGACGGCGCAAAGTCCCAATCCGAAAAAGCGGCATAACCATAGGCGGCGGCAGTGCCGAACAGTCCCCCGAGGAGCGCCCCGACGAGAGCCAACGCCATCGTCTCCGCGAGAAACATCACGACGATGTTTTTCCGGCTTGCGCCCAAGGCGCGTCTGATGCCTATTTCCTGGCGACGCTCCAAAACGCTCATCAGCATGACGTTCATGACGCCGACGCCTCCAACCAGCAGAGAAATTCCTCCAATTGCGACGAGTACGCGCTGATAAATCGCAATCTGGCTGTCGATTTGCTCGATGAGTTCTTGTGCGGACCGAACGACCACGGGACCGCCATGGATCTTGCTGGAGAAATGATGCGTGAGCAGTTCCCGACACCGAGCGTCGTCAACATCCGCACGGCGTCGCGCTGCGATGTTTATGTCGAGGTCATGCCTGACTATTCGATCGGCCAACCCAAACGAGATTATAATCGCCCGGTTGAAGTCCAGGCCGGAGACGGTAAACGGCGGTTGCGGTCCCAACTCGCCAACGACGGTCAGATAATTCTCAGCTGCGAACAGGTCGTCGCCAACCGACGGCTTGCGGCCCAGAATCCGCAAAAAATCGTCCGCAATTCCTGCGCCGACGACCGCAAAATTTGCATGGCGGTCGAGATCCATGACAATTCTTCCCGCGACTGGTTCGATATGCAACAACTCGAAAAGACGCTGATCGGCGACGATCAAAGTGACGCCCATTGCCTGCCGTCCGATGCGGAGCACCTCGCCCTTTTGAGCGAACGGAGCGGCCCCCTTGAGCCCCGACTCTCGCCCGAGGACCTCGTCGGCATCGCCGACCGTCAGCATCGTCATGCCGCGACCATCTGAGGCCGGACTTATCGCGAGCAAATCCGGACCGAGAGCTTGAAACGACTTCAAAGCCTCGGAACGCGCGGTCGATCCGATATGAACCATCGCGATCACTGAGGCCACTCCAATCATGATACCGAGCAACGCCAACCCCGCCCTCACGCGAAGCGCGAGCAGGTTTGTGAAGGCTTCAATGAACAAAATGCCAATTAACATGGAGCTTTCTTCAAAAAACGATCTTCCCATCCAACATTGCGATCTGCCGTCCACAACGCGACGCGATTCCTAAGTCGTGGGTCACGATCACGGTCGTAACATTCAACTCTCGATTCAGGTCGGAGAAAAGGGAAAGCATTTCATCTGCGGTCCGAGAATCCAGATTCCCGGTCGGCTCGTCCGCGAGCAAAATCGACGGGCGCCCCACTATGGCACGGGCGATCGCGACGCGCTGTCGCTGGCCGCCTGATATTTCATCGGGCCGATGGCGAACGCGATTGGACAGTCCGACGCGATCGAGCGCCACCATCGCCTGGAGCCGGCTGTCGGCGCGCGAAACGCCTCGATAGAGCAGGGGAAGCGCGACATTGTCGAGGATCGAGAGGCGGGGCAAGAGATGGAAAGACTGAAACACAAATCCAATTGTGAGATTTCGCAGGCGAGCCGCGGCTCCATCTTCCAGATTCGAAGTGTCGGCGCCTCCAATCTCGATTGTTCCAGCATCTGGTCTGTCCAGCAGGCCTGCGAGGTTCATGACTGTCGTCTTCCCTGACCCGGATGGTCCCGTCAAAGCGCAAAATTCCCCCTGCTCGACTGCCATGCTAACATTGTGGAGCACAGGCGTTTCTCCAAACGCCGTCTGGTAACTTTTAAAAACATTGACAAATCTCAACATCTCAAGTTGCTCCGTGACGCCCGATCCGGAACGCCGCTGACACATAGTAAACGAGGCCGCCGTGCTCCAACGACGCGTGACGTTATCAATTCTCTGCCTGGTTATGCATAGCGGATGGGCGTTTTTAGCGGAGGCCGCCAACGCGCCGCGCAAGGAAGCTGGAGAGCTGTCTATATCGCTCTCAGACGCCGTGTTCATTGCCTTACGGAACAACACCAGCATTCGCAGCGCCTACATCGATCGGGTTGCACAGCAGTTCGATTTGCGCGTCGCTGAAGATGTGTTCACGCCTCACGTTTCAATAAATGCTCAGGCTCTCCGTCAACGAACGGCGGGCACGCCGAAGGATTCCCTGAGCGCTGCGCCAGAAGTCACGGCTTTGACGCCTTTGGGCACGACCTTCGATTTTACATGGAACGGCGAGCTGACCAAGAGTCCAGGCCAGAGAACGCGGACCTCTGTCGGACAATTTTCCTTCAACCAGCCTCTGCTCAAGGGCGCTGGGATCGACGTGAACATGGCGCCGGTACGCACGGCTCGGCTGACGGAACAGAATAATATCCTGAATCTACAGGCCACCGTCTCTCAAACGATCGCGAATGTCGCCATAGCCTACAGATCCGTGATGCAGGCTGGCAAGGCCCTCGGCTTGGCGGAGGAGGCGGAAAAACGTGCGGCGACGCTGCTGGACAACAACAAAGCAATGGTCGCGGCCGGCCGCATGGCTCGGCTCGATCTGGTTCAGAATGAGGCCGATCTCGCCAATCAACGCCTCGCCATATTGCAAGCGCAGCAGCAAGTGCGGACGGCCGAGTTGGCCTTGCTCACCCTTCTCAATTTGAATCTTCAAATGAGGATCCATCTCAAAGAGCGACTTGAAGCTCCAGCTCCTAATTTCTCAGTGGACAAGCTGCTCTCCATCGCCTTCGCACGGCGGCAGGACTATCTCATACAAAGCAACACCGTGGAAATGTCGCGATTGGGCGTCGTTGTCGCGGAGAACCAGCGTCTGTGGGATCTGTCGCTCTTCGGAAGCGCAACGACAGGAGTAGACAACGGCACGAAGGTGCAGGACCGGTCCATCGGCCTTCGGCTTTCCGGCCCCCTGAACGACTTGCACCCGGAACAAACCGCCGTTCATGCTTCGACTGGTTTGAAAAGCGCGGAGTTGCAACTCGAGGTCATCCATCAAGGAATCGAGCAGCAAGTCCGAACAACCATTGCGGCGGTCCAGCTCGGCTGGCGGCAGCTCGATGTCGCAAGAAAGGCGAAAGACTTGGCTTTGAGCGCTGTCGATATCGAAAAGCAGAAACTGGCGGCCGGGAAATCCACTGTGTTTCAAGTCCAATCCCTTGAGATGAACTATCGAAACGCCCAAACTCAAACGCTCACCGCTGAGATTTCTTATCTCAATAGCCTGACTTCTTTGGACTTGGCTCTCGGAACGACGTGCGACACCTGGAAGATAAAAGTCACGGGGAACTGAAATACGCGGTCTATTTTTGCCAAACGATCACGTCGTCGGGTTTGACGCCGGACAACACCTCCACATAGCTGGTCGTTGTCGCCCCCAACGCCACCTCCTGGCGGCGCAACTGATCAGTGCCCGTGTCACGCACCAAGACGAACGCAGACCCGTGATCGCGGTTTATGGCGGCCAGAGGAACCAGTATCGCCACGTTGTCATCTCGAACCTCGATCATCATTTTCGCCGACATGCCCAATTTGATCGCTGCTTGTCGGCGTTCATCGTCAGCGACGAAAGTGACCCGAATTTCAAAATTCGGGGCCCTCCCGTTCGGATCCGTCGCGGCCTCGGCGCTAATCCCGCTGATACGCCCATGGATCGGGCTGCCCGGAAACGCTTCTCCGGTAATTTCAACGTCCGCGCCCAGACGAAGCGCGTTTACGTCGAGCTCGTCGACCTTTCCAGTCGCCACCAGGGTTGTCGTGTCCGCTATCGAAAAGAGCGGCTGTCCCTGGCTGACGCGAGCCCCGACCTCGATCGGCGTGACATTTCCGTTTTGGGATTGCGACTGCGCCGGCGGCCGGACGAGAATTCCGTCTCCCGGCGCTTTGACGACTTTTGCGGCAATCTGCGCCTGAAGTCTGCTGTATCTTTCGCGCGCGTTTTCCAATTCGAGCGTCGCAACGCGCCGAAACTTCTCACTGCCACGACTGAGCGTCGTCTCCAGGTCTTGCTTCAATCCTTCCAATGTCCCCTTCTGTTGATTACGCTGTTGCGCCAAACTTTCGTAATCGTTTCGCGGCACAATCCCTTTGTCAAAAAGCTTTTTGCTATCGGAAACCTGACGCTCTAAGCTCGCCAATTGGTCTTCGCCTATTTCCACGCTCCGCTTGGCGCGCACCACGTCTGGGCTGCTTTGCCAATTTTCCAACGAATTCGCGGCGACAGCGGCTTTGAGAACCGCCGCCTCGGCGTCGCGCAGTCTCGCCTCTGCCTCCGATACATCCAATTCCACCAAGGTGGAGCCGGCCACGACATAATCGCCGACCACCGCGGCTTGCCTTGCGATTACGCCCTCGACCGGAGCGATAATGGCGATCAACTTCCCTGCATGGATCGATCCCGCGACCGCCAACCTCGTGGTCAGGCGAGATTGATGAACGACAAATGTTTCCTCGTGAGAGAAAGACGCCAGAGCCTCTGTCTTTCTTTCGAAGAAAGTGTGATCGTAGCACAAGGCAATTACCAGCGGCGCGGCCATGGCAATAGGTAGATGTCGCATATATTTCCTATTATACAACAGGTTCATAAACTCCTCACGTAACAGATCACCCGTTTTGACATAATCGAGCTGCATTCCGAAGATTGTCTCGCATCATGTTACGCCTTCGCCATCGATCCCTCCAAGCCATTTTGGATGTAAGCGTGATCTAACGACCGCCTACCGAAACGCATCTGGAGTGGGTTAGGTGTCCGCCATTGAACAGGTGGACACCAAATGTCGCCGGCGAAGGATGGCGGCGCACGGCGCACGTGGAGCCTCGAGGAACGGCAACGGCTTGTCGCGGAGGCGTTGGCGCCTGGGGCGGCTGTCGCTGCGGTCGCGCGGCGACATGGATTGAACGCCAATCTGATTTTCAAATGGGTGCGGCGTTCGCGGGAAGGCTGGCTGGATCGCCGACGCGGGCCGCCGAAGGAGACGGCGGCGGCGAGAATGTCGCCGGAACTGGCCGTGCAGACCTTCGTTCCCGTCGAGTTGCTGGAGTTGAAACTACGCCCGATGAGTCCTGCTCTGGCGCCGTCGTCGGCGCCGGTCGCGAAGATTGCCGCCACGCCGGCACGGGCGAGCCGCAAGAGCACGCGTTGCGGCGCCATGGAAGTCAGCCTGCCGAACGGTGCGCGCTTGTCGCTCGATGCAGACGTGGACACGGAAGCTCTGCGCCACGTGTCGTCTGCGCTGGGTGATCTTTGATGGTTCAGTGTGCACCCGGCGTTAAGGTCTATCTGGCGCTGAAGCCGGTGGACACGCGGCGCGGCTTCGATGGACTCGCCGCTGATGTGGCGCAGGTTCTGCACAACGATCCTTATTCCGGCTCGGCCTTCGTGTTCCGCAGCAAGCGCGGCGACTACGTGAAGATATTGACCTGGGACGGGTCGGGCCTGTGTCTTTTCGCCAACTACCTAGTTTCATACTGCATCTCCTTCAGCTGACCTCAAGCATCTTGATTCCGTTCTCTGGCGAGAAGGGCGCAAACGCAACGGCGTCGCTCGTAGAGCTCAAAGTCGGCGTCGATCCGGTCTATCTCGTTGCAGACCCGACAACGGCCAAAGCCGTGCTCAACACCGACGAGGCGGTCCTCGACAAGGGAAAGCTGATTTGGAAGCTGCGCGAGGTCATCGGCCGTAGCATGCTCACGATCAACGGGCCGGAACACCGCCAGCGGCGTGAGGCGGTCCACCGCGAATTCGCTCAGGGTGTGGGCGGCCCCTACGTTCCGATCATGTGCAGCGTGATAACGGAATGGATCGCGGAAATGGTCCGCGCCGGTGAATTCGAGGCGCACAAGGCGACCGCCACCCTGGCGCTGCGCATCATCGCCTCCCTCGTCTTCGGCAAGGGCGTTCTCACATCGGACGATGAACGCGCCATGACAGAAGCCGTCGCGCTCGCCGAGGACGACCTCGCCGCGAAAGTCTTTCAAGTGCTTCCTGATTTGCCCTGGAACTACGTTCGGAAGAAGCGCAAGCTGGCCGCCGCACGCGCGACGATGGCCGAGATCGTCGAGAAGACGCGGCGTCGGGCATCGGACGCCAGCCTCATCCGGACCTATGAGAGAATCGGCCTCGACGACGAAACGATGCGAGACGAAATCCTGCTCATGCTGCTCGCCGGTCATCACACCAGCGGCATCGCGACGGCATGGACGCTCTATCACATCGCCATCGACTTGGCGATCGCCTCGCGGCTCGCCGAGGAGGCGAGGAAGGTCGTCACGGACACCGGCGAGCTGACCGCCTCATCGATCCGGCGCGCGCCCGTCAGCAAGGCGTTCGTTCAAGAGGTCGTCCGCCTCTATTCTTCGACCTATTACATGTCCCGGGAGACCAAATGTGAGCACGAAGTGGGCGGGGTCCGGCTTCGGCAGGGAACGTCGCTCGTGATTTCGCCGTGGCAGGGTCCGACCGGAGACTTTCGACATGCGTCGGATTGAGCGTCGCGATGCTCGAGCTTCAACTCCTGGCGCTGGAGTTCGCCGCGGCGCTCGAGGCGACGGTCACAACGCAGATCCCCGCGCCGCCGCCGAAGCCGGTGATCACTCTGGTGCCGCCGAGCATCGGGATGCGAGTGCGCCCGCGCGGTCTCCCGACCGCCGAACGAACGAACGCAGCATGACGAAGAAAGGATCGCGTGCCGATAAAAGGGGGCATGAGAAAGCGATTCTGAAACTGTGGGAGGCTTACCCACCTTTTCATCCGCAATAGCATCGCGCATAGCAGCGGCGCGGCTCCGAGGAATAGAAGTGACGGCCAGTCGACATCCGCGCCATTGCATCGTCCGCCTCGACCACAATCGAGGCCACGTAATAGAGCGTGGCCCCGACCTTCATCCGGGCATGCTCCCAATATACGCATCTCGGCAACGCACGATAGGCGTCCTGGCCTCCATCTTGGCCCGATGTCCAGACGGCGACTGGATTGCGATGCCATGATAGCCATCCAACGATGGCGTCATCGGGAAAATAGGCAATGATTGCACCGCAATCAACTTTGACATTGACGGATCGAGCACGCGACGCATCCTTCGCCGGATGCATTATTTTCTCGCCTTCGCGGCGGTCTTTCCAGCCTCGACAGCATGAGGAACAAAGCAGAAGCTCCGGCCACCCAAAGATCCTTGGTAGAGAGCTTGGCGGCTGTGGCGAAATAATCGAAATTGGACGGATGTGTTCGGCACCGCCAGCGTCAAAGACGTCTCGTCGACAGCAATGATGTCGACTTCGAGCGCCTCTCCAGGGCGGTCTATGTCAGTGAGAGTTATTCGTCTTTCCACGACGGGTGCTCCTGAAACAGATTCTTATGAAATGCGATCGACACCG
The DNA here is from genome assembly GCF_009936375.1 of Methylosinus sp. C49. Lineage (GTDB taxonomy): Bacteria > Pseudomonadota > Alphaproteobacteria > Rhizobiales > Beijerinckiaceae > Methylosinus. Next base: position 131,802 of record NZ_AP022334.1, read on the forward strand.
TGCTGCTGTCGAGGAAACGTCGGCGCCTATATGCCGCGACGTGACGGTGAGGAGTCGGACATGGCGCAAACGCAATGCGTACGCCGTAGCCAGCGTACCGAGAACGCGATCGACTAATTGTCCGTTCGCCGCATTCTCACGTTTTCCAATGCCTCTCGTATCATTTCGTCGACCGCGAAGCGGACATTGCTCTCGAGCGCGTCGAGACCGTCTCTGCCGATCAGATAGAGAGCGTCGTCGACGTGCGATTCGAGGAAGTAGCGGGAAATCATCGGCTGGTCGAAACCTGCGCCTCTCGATCTCGCTCTGATGCTCGCCATCGCTGCGTCACGCAGCGCTCGAGCGAACTGCTCGCGCGTGCTCAACAAAATCGTCGCCAAAGAGACGGCGTGACCCAGATGCTTCTCACGCATATTCGGACTCTCGGTCGTTTACGGACTCGCCCCCTCTGCCGCGCCGGCGATTCGCGTCCTCGAACCAGCGGCTACCGTTTGTAGAGTATACTCCGTAGATAAATACTCTTCAAGCTGGCTGGTTCTCGTCATGGAAATGCGAGAGACGCTGGCGCGCAATCTGAGGAAATATCGACGGGCGCAACGCCTGTCGCAGGAGGAGCTCGGCCATCGGGCAGAGCTCGACCGCACCTATATCAGCTCGATCGAACGCTGCGTCTATGCGGCGACGGTCGACGTCGTCGGCCGCCTCGCCGACGCGCTCGGAATCCCGGCGCTCGAGCTTCTGAGGCCGGGGAACGAAAGCGCGGAGACGAAATCGTCGTCGACGACATCGGCGGAAAGCGCGAGCACGAAGGCGCAGGCCAAGAAAGGCGCAAAGCCCTCTCGGAAAAGCGAGGAGCCCGTGCAAAGGCGGGCGACTCGAAAAAAGCCGGGTCCATAGCCGAGCGGCCATGGACCCGAGCACGAGGATCACGTCGGCAAAACTGTCGCTTCCGGCGACGCCAGCCGCGCGATATCGGCCAGGGCCGAGCGCAGCTCCGGCCAGGGAAACTCCGCATCTGTCGGACTCGGCTCGCCGAGCTGAATGAGGATGGCGAGTTTGGCCGCGACGCCCGGCAGGCTGGCGGCCTTTGTGTTCGGGACCGCCGCCACAAAATCACGCTCCTTACCGAGAGCGGCGCGGAGTTCGACGTCCACTGCGTCGAAGCCGAGCGCCGCCGCCGCCTCGTTCCAGCGCTTTTGCTGCTCGTCGAACGCGGCGATCAGCGCTTCTTTCTCGATCGTCGGCTCGTTCGCGATCAGTTCCTCGATCTCATCGACAGATTGAGCGATTTTCGGCTCCGCCTCGCCCGAAAGGCGGATCGCAACCTCGGGGATGCCGACCGTGTGAATGAGCTTCTTTTCGATGCGTTGCCACTGGCGCGTCAGCGCGACGACCTGAGTGTGATTGGCTTGCCAGTTCCGCCAGAGCTGCAGCGCGGGGTCGGACGGCGCCCCGTCTGTCCTCTTCCCGGACGGCAAGGCGCCGGTCCCCCGCAGGATGGCGCGCCAGCTGATGGCGGGCGGAGTCGTGCTATGTTCAAAATCAGCCATGATCCAGGCTCCTGTAAAGCGTGGGTGGTGGTCAGGCCGGGCGGGGATGTTCCACCATCCCGTCCGGCCGCTGCTCGTGCGATTGTAGCCGGGAGAAGGTCCCCGGTTTTAGCAACGCATACTCGAGAACGCAGAAATCCATAGCGTTGCGCCGCAGACCGGTCCGAGCTGCGGCGACGGGCGCGCGGGCGGCGCAGACGTCTTCAATGCGCTTCGTTTCCTCCTTGCTTCTTCGCAGCTTTGCTCAGGGCCTTGCGCAAATGGTTCGGAAGCCGTCGCCGATCGACCGGACCGCGTGCGGCATCGCGCCGCTGGTCGGCTGCGTGGAAGCTTCCTTTGACGCAATGGGCGTCGGGAATGTCATCGATGAATAGAGACGGCGCTCCGAAGCCGCGTCGAAAGCCGCAGTAGGAAATGCTCACGCGCCGCATGCCGCGCGTCAGCGCGACAAAGGTCAGCCGGCGCTCTTCATCGGCGTCGCCGCAATCCGAGGGAAACACGCCGGCCTCCCAGGCGGCCAGGAAAACATGCGGGAACTCGGGACCCTTCGCCTTGTGCAGCGTCATCGGGCGCACGCGGTCGGTTTCGTCCTCGCAGGGGCGTCTCTCATGCTCGCCGCTCCCTTCGGATCGATGGGAAGGTCGGAGTCGCTTCCTCCTTTTCCTCTCCCAAAACGCTTTCGGCCGACCGCGAGGCGGCCGCGCTGCAAGGGCGCGCGAAACGCGCGGGAGCGCAGCGACGCACCCTTGTCGGCGCGGACGGCGCTAGCGGTAGGCATGTCTTCCTCTCCCTTTGCTCCGGATTCCCATTCCTGATTCACTCGTACGCGAATGCGAAGCGGATGGAGGCGAGTGGAGACTGGCGTGGCGGTGACGGACGAGATCGCGGTCGTGCTGCAGGGACAAAAACCCAGAAGGAACGCGCCGCCGCGCCTGGAGCGTCGTGGTGGGGCGGGATCTCTTCGGCGTGCGGCGTCGATTATCGCATCATCGAGGCGTCGCCCGCCGCCGAGCCCCTCCTGGAAATCGTCGGCCTCTCGCGTAGCGAAGATCGGCGAAACAGCCGAGTGTCGCCGTGAACCCTAAACCGCCGGCGGAAACGGCCGCTTCTCGGGGACCTATGCTACGCTCGCCACTCGACGAGCCTGCCCGTCGCCTTGGCGATCAATCGCTAAAGCAACATGAATAGTGTATAAGTTCAACATGATACGTGCAAACGCATAATCTCGATTATGGAACCTAGAGCCTCGCCGATCGAGCCGCCCTGCGGCGCCTTTGTCGCCAACTCGACGAGCACATGGGCCTCGACGCAGCTCCGACAAATGCAATTCACAGATGCTCGCCGAAAAAGCTCAGGATCCTCTCGCGATATTCGGCGTTGGTGCGGAAATAAATGTCCTCGTGGCCGACCCCTTCCACGGCCCAGAAGGCCTTCGGCTTCGGAGCGCGGGCGAAAAGCTCGCGCGCTTCGTCGATATGGGTATTGGGATCGCGGACGCCCGAAATGACGAACACCGGCGCGCGGATCTTTTCGATCCGGTCGATCGGACGCAGGAACTCCGGGTCCAGCCCTGTCATTGTCCGCCCGACGACGAGCAGCGCCGGCGTCACGAGATGGCCGAGCGGACCGAGAGGCGCCGTCAAACGGTCGTCGATGGCGCGGTCGATATCAGGATAGACGGATTCGAGCACGAAGGCGTCGGCCGTGATCGGCCCCTGTCCCAGCAGCGCCGCGGCGCCGCCGAGCGACTGCCCGATCACGGCGATCTTACGACCCGGCAATTTTTCTCGCATATAGGAGAGCGCCGCGGCTGCGTCGGCGCTCTCGTCTCGACCGAAAGTGATTTTGTCGCCCGTGCTCTCGCCATGCGCGCGAAAGTCGATCGCGGCGACGGAATAGCCAGCGGCGTTCAAAAAGCGCATTCGGGCGATCATCGCGAGCCGGTTGGCGCGCACGCCATGCAAGAGCAGCACGCCGCCGCGTTCGGGCGCGCCCGCCACGAACCAGCCTTGGACATTCACGCCGCCGCTCGGGGTGAGCGTGAAGCGCGTCACGGGCAGATCCTCCGGCGCCTTTACGGTCGCCGGCGCGGGGGCAGTCAGCGCATGCACGAGACCGACGAGCGCGATCGGAAAAAGCGCGAGCGCGCCAAGTGCGGCGTAAGCAACTGGGCGCAAAAATCTCATCTGTCTGCCACCCTCTTATCGAATGAATGACCGAGGAGCCGAGAATCCAACCGGTATCTCGGCGCCAACGTGCCTTTGATACAGGAAAGTGAAAATAGGAAAAAGCTCAGCGCCCCTAGTCGCGGCGCTCCAACAGGATGTCGCCGTCTATTCGTCGTTGCGGTGTTTTCGTCCGGCGCGCCACTCGACGAATTCGCTTCGATGTAACTCTAGCCAGGTCACGAGATCATGTAGCTCGTCCAGCTCTACGAGCAATGCGTCGAATTCCGATTGACGGACTCCGCCGCACTTTCTGGGACCCGCCGTTCGCAGGAGCTGCTGGACGACGCGGATCGTCGCGAGATGCGCGGTGAGAGAATGTCGCTTCTTCCCGCCGGAGTCGATCATGGCATTCGCCTCAGCCATCCGAACGATGGTTCACCGCCATAGTTCCTTTCCCAAATATACCACGCGAAATCCGTTCGACCTCCGCGCGCTTTCAGGCCCGCGAGAATGACTGGACCGGGCGGCATCGATGGGCGCGGCGTGATGATCAGCACGCGCCGCGGAAATTTTCTCTCCAGCCATCTGGAGCGGCGGTCGCCCGAGATCCAGGAGACGGGCAGGATCATCGCGACCTTGCGTCTCGCGATCTCGCGCGCCCGAATGACGAACTCCCGCGACTTTCGAAATGGCGGATTGCAACAGATGTTGTCCGGCGCCTGCCTTCCGGCTTCCTCGGATAAGAAGTCGACGGCGCGATCACAGAACATGGATCGAGAAACAAGGTCCTCGCCCCAGACGTTATTGTAGCCTGCGGCTCTCGCAGCTTCGACGATGCGTCCGAGGCCACAGGCCGGATCACAGATTGAACCTTCGAAGCCCTCCTCTTCGAAGAAGCGATGATCGACCCAGCTCTCCTCGACGTACCAATCGTGGGGATGTCGAACCCACAGATGGGCGTTGAGCGTTCGATCAGGAACGGCGGGGAGGATTTCCATCGCCGTTCTCAATTTGCGCCGAGATCAGATCCGGCGGCTGGATCGGAGCGAGCCGCGACGAGGCGCCGCAATCTGATGATTTCGAGCCGCATCTCGTCACGGCTCATTTCCTCCGGTTCGAGCCGATCGAGCTCGGTGTTCCAATCGACGCGCGTCGTCGGATCGCCGAAGAGCCAATAGGCCTCTCCCGCACGCACGATCTCCCCTGCGGTTGCGTCGCTCAGGCGGCAGAGCGTCGCGTACTCGGTCTCGCCGCAGCTGTCGTGATACCGAAGTTGCAAGGCCCAACGGATTCGGGGATCGACGCTGAGCGAGGAAGGGCGGAGGATCAAGTCGACCATGTATGTATCTCCTGAAAATTCGGCGGCTCGAAGGGAGGTTCAAGAACATTTCGACCAGCCGCAGTGGCGGCAGGTCAGGCAGCCGTCTTTCTTGATGAGGCCCGGCTGGCTGCATTTCGGGCAGAGCGGGCCGAGCGTGCGCGCCAGCAAATGTTCGGCGGAAGCGTGCGCCACGATCGCTTCAGACGGAGCAAGGAAGCCGATGTCGATCATGTGTCGCTCGATGATGGAGCCGAAAGCGGCGACGAGGGATGGGACATAGCGCCCTTCGCTCCAATGTCCGCCGCGCGGGTCGAACACCGCCTTCAACTCTTCCGCGACGAATGCGACGTCGCCGCCGCGGCGGAACACCGCGCTGATCATGCGCGTCAGGGCGACGACCCAGGCGGCAGCCATCGCGGCGGCCTCCGGCGTCCCATAGGTCAGCCGGCACATGGCAAGGGCGTCGGCGACGCCGGTGACGCCGAGGCCGATGCGCCGCTTGGCCAGCGCTTCCTCCCTCTGTTCGGGGAGCGCGAATTCCGACACGTCGATCGTATTGTCCAGCATGCGCACGGCGACTGCGGCGAGGCGTGCGAGGCTGTCCTCGTCGAGGTGCGCGCGCTCCGTGAAGGGGTCGCGCACGAGCTTGGCGAGATTGATCGAGCCGAGGAGGCAGGCGCCGTAGGGCGGCAGAGGCTGCTCGCCGCAAGGATTGGTCGCCGCGATCGTCTCGCAATAATAGAGATTGTTGCGGGCGTTGATGCGGTCGATGAAAATGACGCCAGGATCGGCATAATTGTAATTGGCCCGCATGATCTGGTCCCAGAGGTCGCGAGCCCAGATCGTGCGATACACCTCGCCGCCGAACACGAGTGGCCAGTCCCTGTCTGCGTCGACCGCCGCCATGAAAGCGTCGGTGACGAGGACGGAGAGATTGAAATTGCGCAGGCGAGTCTTGTCGGCCTTCGCGGCGACGAAGGCCTCGATGTCGGGATGATCGCAGCGCATCGTCGCCATCATGGCGCCGCGCCGCGTGCCGGCCGACATGATCGTGCCGCACATGGAATTCCACACATCCATGAAGGACAAGGGACCGGAGGCGTCGGCCCCTACCCCTTTGACGAGCGCGCCCTTCGGGCGGAGTGTCGAAAAGTCATAGCCGATGCCGCCGCCGTGCTGCATGGTGAGCGCGGCCTCACGAAGATGCGAGAAGATGGCGTCGAGATCGTCCTCGATTGTTCCCATGACGAAGCAGTTGAAGAGGGTCACGCGGCGCGAGACCCCTGCCCCGGCGAGGATGCGTCCACCCGGCAGGAATTTGAAATCCTCCAGAGCCGAATAGAAGGTTTCCTCCCATTGCGCGGAATCGGATTCGGCCATTGCGAGGGCGCGGGCGACACGGCGCCAGCTGTCTTCGACGGTCAGGTCGATCGGCTCTCCGGTGGGCGCCTTCAGCCGATATTTTTCGTCCCAAATCTGTTGCGAGATCGCGGGCAGCGTCGCGCCTATCGAGCGCGACGGGGTTGCAGATATCATATTCATGATTTGGTCCTCGAGCAGTGAATGGTTTTCTCCGATAAAACCCCGAAGGCCGCCTCACGCCCGTCGGGGCAAGGGCGCGCGGAACGCGCGGGAGCCTCGGCGACTTCCCCTTGCGGCGATGGGCGCGCAGGCGGCACTCGTGTCTTCAATGATTTTCGGTTCTCGTTCCTTCTTGCGGCCTCTGCTCAAGGCCGCCGCAAATGGCTCGGGAGCTTCCGCCAATCGACTGGCTGGCGTGGCGCCCCACGGTGCCGCTCTGCATCGCGCAGGCGTCCTCTGACGCTGTGCTCATCGGGGATATCGTCGACGAAGAGCGACGGCGCTCCAAAGCCGCGCCGGAAGGCGCAGTAGGAAATGCTGACGCGCCGCATTCCGCGCGTCAGCGCGACGTACGCCAGCCGGCGCTCCTCATCGCCGTCCCCGTAGTCGGAGGGAAATACGCCCGCCTCCCAGGCAGGAAGAAAGACATGCGGGAATTCCAATCCCTTCGCCTTGTGCAGAGTCATCAGGCGCACGCGGTTGGTTTCGTCTTCGCCGGGGCGGCTGGTGGCGAGCGCCGCATGGTCGAGGAGCTCGCGCGCCGTGTGGAACTCGCCGGCGAGCGCGATCAGCTCCTGCAGGTTTTGGAGGCGATCCTCCGAACTCTCGGCCTTGCTGTCACGCAGCATGGTCCGATAGCCGCTGGCGTCGAGCAGCAGCGAGATCTGATCGGCCAGGGTGTGCGAGCGGTCCTCGCCGATGCGACGGAGCGGGTCGGCGAACAGCAATCCGGCGGCGCGGCATTTGGCCGGCAGCTCGGCGGTGTCCAGGGCGCGCAGCAGCGAGACGTTGCGGAAGGAGGCCTCCGTCTCGACCGCTTGCATGGCCTTGGCGCCGAAGCCGCGGCGCGGCTCGTTGATCACGCGGCGGAAGGCCTCGTCCGACTGACGATCGTCGGGCGTCGCGGCGAGACGTAGAAGCGCGAGCGCGTCCTTGACCTCGGCGCGCTGATAGAAGCCGACGTCGCCGACGATCACATGCGGAATGCGGGCGCGCATCAAGGCCTCTTCGAAGCCGCGCGACAGGAAGGAGCTGCGATAGAGAATGGCGATCTCCTGCCACCCCGTTCCCTCGGCGTGGCGAGCGAGTATCTCCTCGACGACGCCGGCGGCCTCTACCTGCGCGTCGCGATAGGCGACGATCTCGATTCTGTCGCCCGCCTCTTTTCGCGTGTAGAGCGTCTTGCCGAGACGTTTCCTGTCGCGAGCGATGACCGCATTGGCGGCGGCGAGTATGTGGCCGGTCGAGCGGAAGTTCTCTTCGAGCCGTACCTGCACAGCGCTCGGGAAGTCTTGTTGAAAGCGGCGGATGTACTCTATATCTGAGCCTCGCCATCCATAAATCGCCTGATCGTCGTCGCCGACGCAGAAGACGCGTCCATGCTCCGCCGCAAAATGCTTCAGCCAACTGTATTGAGCGAAATTGACGTCCTGATATTCGTCGGCGGCGAGCCAATCGAAGCGCGACGCCCAGCGCGCGCGATAGGCGTCGTCCTTGCGCATGGCGAGGGTCGGCCAGAGGAGCAAGTCGCCGAAATCCGCCGCGTTCGCCTCGCGCAGGGCGCGCTGATAATCGGCGTAGACGCGCACGGCGGCGCGCAGTGCATGGACGTCGAGTTGCTCGCGGGAGCGATCGCTTTTGGCGATCTTGGATTCGACCCAGGCGGCGGCGCCGGCCGGCGTGATCAGATTGTCTTTGAACTTCGCGATGCGATTGCACATGATCTTCAGCGGATCGCGTGCAGTGGCGTCGCCACCCTCCTCGCCACCGACGCCTTGCGCCTTCATGACGCGTTTGACGAAGCGGCGGCTGTCGTCGGCGTCGACAATGTCGAAATCGGGCCGAAGCTCGGCGATCTCCGGCGCGTCGCGGAGCTGACGCGCGGCGAGCCCGTGATAGGTGCCGAGCCAGGAGGGAGCCGCCAGGCCGTCGAGCGCCGCGCGGATACGAGAGGCCATTTCGGCGGCGGCCTTGTTGGTGAAGGTGACCGCGAGGATGCACGAAGCCGGAATGCGCTCCACGGCGATGCGATGCACGACCGCCGCGGTGAGCGTCGAGGTCTTTCCGGTTCCAGCTCCCGCGAGGACGAGGATCGGTCCGAAATGCGCGGCGGCCTGCGCTTGGGCAGGCGTGAGGGTCGCCGCCATCCTGTCGAAAGCGTCGGCGGATGGGCTATGCTCCGGCGGCGGTTCGTCGGAGCAGGGCTCGAAGCGGTCCCACTCCTCCATGCCGGCGAGCGGGTCGATGTCAGAGTATCTCGACATGGCAGTTCGCTCCATTGCAGCGGATGAGTTCTCCGCGTTGTGTGTCGATGGTCGTGAAGACGACGAAGTGATCGTCGAAGTAGAAGGCGCCCGTGTCATTGCGTTCGCCGTCGACGACGACGCCCTCGACGATTTGCGAGCCGTCATCGGCTTCGACCTGAACGAGCGTGTCCAGGCCCCGCTTGCCGGTCGGGATGTGTCGGCAACGACGGCGCTTCGCCTCGGGCAGCTGGGAGAAGGCTTCGGCCAGTTGCGCGAGCGTGTCGTCGATCGTGATATTGTCGAGTGCGTCGGTGACGTCGATCGCGTCGCCGAGCTCACCGAGCCGTTGAAGGAAGAGTGCGCTGGCGAGCTTCGGCGGCCACGGCTCCCAGCGCGACATTCCGGGCGGCGAGGGCAACGGGTCGTCGTCGAGCGGATCGAGCGTGATCTGCAGGCTCGATCTGATGTCGTCGCGACTCCAGCCGACGACATGATAGGCTTCATTCGCCGCGGCCTGGCGATCGGCGCGCTTATGGAGGGCGTAACTCTCGTCGGTCCATGGCGGCAGACCGTAACGTCGATCGACTGCTCGCTGCAGCCGCCGATCGAGCCGTGCGAAGCCCTCGCCGAGATGCGGTTTCAACGGCATGAGAACGTCGAATCCGACCAGCCCCTCGGTGGCGTCGTGAAGAAGCTCGCGCAGGGCCTCACGCGGCGTGAGCTTTCCCTCGCGTTCGCGCAGGGCCAGAACGGCGAGGCTGTGCTGGGCGACGCTGAGCGGCAGATCCCATGCCGAATATCCGCCCCAGCGATAGGTGCGCGACAGCCCGATCGCCAGATCTTCGTCGGTCCAGGCGTCCGGTTTCGGATCGAGCAGGTCGAGGCGACCGCCCGATTTGAGCCGCATCCAGGCGCGATGTGATGTCATGGTTTCGTCCTTTCTCCTCGGTCGAGCATGTCGTTCCAGTCGCTGTCCTCGACGGGCGGCCGTAATCGCTCGAAGGCGACGCCGGCGGCCGCGGCGATCTCTCGATGGCGCGCCGCGTAGCGGTCGCCGGCGGGATCGGCGTCGGCCGCGCTGCAAAAGCGCGAGCCCGGGATGGGCGCGAGGCGCGCGACGATCGCCTCGATCTCAGAGATTGTTTTCGGACCCATGCCCCCGCCGGTCGCCGCATACAGCGTGTCGGCGCGAATGTTCTCCAAGGCGGCGAGGCTGAGCGCGTCGATCGGCGCCTCGGCGAGGGCGAAACGCGTCGGCGGCCCTGAACCGCCGGGCAAGCGGAACAGGATCTTGTCGCCGCCTCGCACCGATCCTTTGAAGTCCGGTCCGCGGATTTCGATATGGGTGACGTTGCGTCGACCGTCGTGATGGGCGAACCAGACGCTGCCGTATGGCCCTTCTCTCACCACGTCGGCGGCGCGAGCCGACTCCAGGACGCTCGGAGGAAGCCGACGCGCGTAGGTGAGATATCGCCAGACCGGCGAGCCGCGCCGAAGCCGGGGGCGCCGTGCCCATCTAATTGGGAGCGGGAGATCGGGGGAGCGCCCACTTTCGATGGCGGCGGCCGGAAAACTCGGCTGTATCCCGGTGAACCGGCGGAGCAACTTGCGGACCTCGCCGAAATTCAGGCGGGGTTCGAGATGTTGCACGAGATCGAAGACGTCGCCCTTCGCGTCGCTCTGCGGATCCCACCAGCCGCGGCCCTCGTGATTGACGATCAGGATTTCTCCCCGGCCGCGGCGATATTTGAGGCAATGTTTCGTGCTCTCTCGGCGATCGAGCCGCCATGGCGGCGTCGAGCGCTCCAGCAGCGCCGCGCAATTCGTGCGCGCGCGCAAGATTTCGATCTCCTCGTCAGGTCTCATGGTCTCTCGGCGCTCCCTTCGGGTTTCACGGGAAGGGCCGGAGGCCTCGAATTCTCCTTTTCCTTTCCCAAAACGCCGTCGGCAGACCGCGAGGCGGCCGCGCCGCAAGGGCGCGCGGAACGCGCGGGAGCTCAGCGACGAACCCTTGTCGGCGTGGCCGGCGCTAGCGGTAGCCATGTTCCCTCTTTCTTTGCTCCGGATTCCCATTCGTGATTCACTTGTGTGCGAATGCGAAGCGGGCGGGCGTGGAGGGCCGCATGGCGGCGATGGACGAGATCGCGATCCTGTTGCAGGGCCGCAATGCGGAGGCGAACCGCCACCGGGCCTGGCGCGTCGAAGCCGGGCGCGATCTGTTCGGAAAATGGATGGTGCGCGTGTCCTTCGGCCGGATCGGCTGCCGGGGGCGGACATTCGCGCGAGAATTCGCGTCGGAGGACGAGGCGTGCGCTTATGTGCGCGACGGCTTGCGCCGCCGGAGAGGCGCCATTCGACGCTGCGGCGTCGAGTATCGCGTCATCGACGCGTCGCCGGCCGCGCTGCCTTTGCTGGCGACGCTCAGAATATCGAGCCGACCGCAGAAATTCGAAGCGGCGGGGCCTCGCCGTGAAGCCTGAACCGCCATCGGACACCGCTTCTCGGGAAACGCTCGTCGGCTCGGTCGAACGCGTGACTTTTCACAATGAGGAGAACGGGTTCGCCGTCCTGAAGGTCAAAGCGCGCGGCAAGCGCGACCTCGTGCCGGTCGTCGGCCACGCCGCTTCGATCTCGGCCGGCGAATATATTCACGCTGTTGGCGTCTGGGTCGCCGATCGCACTCACGGCCTTCAATTCAAAGCCGATTTTCTGAAGACCACGCCTCCGACGACGGCGGAAGGCATCGAAAAATATCTCGGCTCCGGCATGGTTCGAGGCATCGGTCCCAAGCTCGCCGCGAGAATTGTCGCCGCATTCGGCGTGGCGACCTTCGAAACGATCGAAGCGGCGCCGGAAAGGCTGCGGGAGGTGTCTGGCATCGGGGAGTTTCGCGCGACGCGGATCGCCGCCGGCTGGGCCGAGCAGAAGGCCGTCCGCGACATCATGGTGTTCCTGCACTCGCATAGCGTCGGGACGTCGCGTGCCGTGCGCATCTTCAAGACCTATGGGTTCGACGCCATTCGGATCATGACAGAGGATCCCTATCGGCTCGCCCGCGACATTCGAGGGATCGGCTTTCGGACCGCCGACGCCATGGCCATGAAGATGGGCGTCGCCCGAGACGCGCCCCAACGTCTGCGCGCCGGAGTGTCGTTCGCGCTGCAGGAGGCGACCGATGACGGTCATTGCGGACTTCCCGTCGAGAACCTGCTAACGCTCGCAGTCAAGCTGCTGGATGTCGACAAGGCGCTCGTGCGAACGGCGCTCGATCACGAGCTCGCCGGGTCGGAGGTGGTCGGCGACACGATCGGCGGCGAGCGCTGCATTTTCCTGCGCGGACTTCATACCGCCGAGCGCGGCGTCGCCGAGCGGCTGCGGGCTCTGTTCCGAGGCTCGCCGCCGTGGCCGGCGATCGACGTGGAAAAGGCCGTGCCCTGGGTCGAAAAGCGGACCGGGAAGAGTCTGGCGCCGTCGCAGCGGGCGGCGATCGAGATGGCGCTCCGATCCAAAGTGGCCGTGATCACCGGCGGCCCCGGCGTCGGCAAGACGACTCTGCTCGACGCCGTCCTGCGCATATTGGTCGCCAAGGGAGTGAAAATTCTGCTCGCCGCGCCGACCGGCCGCGCCGCCAAGCGAATGGCCGAACAGACCGGCATAGAGGCGAAGACCATCCACCGTCTCTTGGAGGTCGATCCGAAATCCGGCGGGTTTCGTCGAGACGCCGACAATCCTCTCGACTGCAACCTGCTCGTCATCGACGAGACCAGCATGGTCGACACTTCGCTCATGTACGCGCTCGTCAAGGCGATCCCGACGCCATCGGCGCTCCTGCTGGTGGGCGACGTCGATCAGCTGCCCTCCGTCGGACCGGGGCAAGTGCTGGCGGACATCATCGAATCTGGAGCGATACCCGTGGCGCGCCTGACCGAAGTGTTTCGGCAGGCGGCCGAGAGCCGCATCATCGTCAACGCCCACAAGATCAATCGCGGTGAAATGCCGGAACTGCCGCGGCGCGGCGAGGAGTCGGATTTCTGGTTCGTCGACGCCGAGGATCCCGAGAAGGGCGCCGCCAAGGTAGTCGAAATCGTTCGAGACCGAATTCCGCGGCGCTTCGGCCTCGACCCCATCCGCGACATTCAGGTTCTGTGTCCGATGCAGCGAGGCGCGCTCGGGGCGCGAGCGCTCAACGCCGACCTGCAGAAAGCGCTCAATCCCGATCCGCCGGCGAAAGTGGAGAAATTCGGCGCGAGCTTCGCGCCCGGCGACAAGGTCATGCAGACGGAGAACGATTACGACCGTGACGTGTTCAACGGCGATCTCGGGACGGTCGTGCGCATCGACGACGACGAGGCCTCGCTCGTCGCGAGCTTCGACGGTCGAGAGGTCGAGTATCCGTTCGGCGAGCTCGACGCCCTGGTCCCGGCCTATGCGACGACGATTCACAAGTCGCAGGGCTCGGAGTATCCTGCGGTCGTCATCACACTGGCCACCCAGCATTACACCATGCTGGCGCGCAATCTCGTCTACACGGCGGTCACGCGCGGCAAGCGTCTCGTCGTTCTCGTCGGTCAACGCCGGGCGCTGGCGATCGCTGTGAGAAGCGGCTCCGGGCGCAAGAGGTGGACGAAGCTGAGGGAATGGCTGTCGGCGCATTGATATCGACGAGGAATGATCGCGCCCCGGCGGCGAGCTCGCGACGCCGGGCTCGCCGTCCTAGACGCGAACGAAAGAGGCGCTCGAGAAATGCAGAGAACGAGCGCCTCTCCGGCGAACGACAACAGAGCCGCGACAACCACCTCGGGACGCAGAGCGACAGGCACCGACCCGCAGGCGCAAGCGCGGGGACGGGAGATCGTGCGCCTCCACCAGACGCTGGAGGATTGGCGAGATCGCCGACGGCTGGCCGACGCCGCGGGTTGGCCGGCGCTCGCCGCGCAAGTCATCGGCATCGAAATCCGCGCGCTGGAGCGGGAGGTCGCCCGGCGAGTCCGCGAGTTGTTTTGAGGTCGCGCCGACGCGAATGGCGGATCCGGCGTCGGACGGCGCCGATCCGCGCCCGCTTCGACGGGCCCACGCCGATCTGCGATGGCCGACCACGGTCATGGGCGCCGGCGTCGGCGGCGCGTGTGGAGGGCGCGGATGTCGCCGAACGGGGCGTTATGGAACCTTGATCGCGGTAGGGACGCCCATTGCTGAGCGCCCCCGCACAGATCCGCACTTGCAGAATTCCCGCATACGGCTCCTACCTTAGGTGTCTGACGGCGAAACGAACGCTTGGCCAAGGATGCAGAATACGTGGCTTGGGAAGGTACTCGTCGGTCAGTTTCGTCATGCGCGACCACGGCACAATGGCTCTTTGACTTCGCCGACAGAGCTGCCGGTGCCAGAGCTTGCACACACGATGGTGGAACGTGCTCAACGCCGCACCGTTGGTCGGCACAGCGTGGTAGGCGAAATAACCCCGACGACCTGCGCGAGCCACCTCCCGGTTTCCGGGATAGGCCTGTGCCGTCGTCGTCGCAACGCTTCTTTGATCTCTCGAAGCTTCGCGCGCATGCGATCGCTCCGTGACTTCCGTCTGACACGGAAACTTCCACGTCGCGTCGTGTCACAGATGAGCACGAAGCCGAGAAACTTGAAGGTCTCCGGTTTTGAACCTCCCCGTCTCTTGCAATTCTCTGCCGCGAAGCGGCCGAACTTCATGAGGCGCGTTTTTTCCGGATGCAGCGATAGCGAGAACTCCCGCAGCCTGTCGCGCATCGCATCCCAGAACCGGCGAGCGTCGCTCTCATGCTGGAAGCCGACGACAATGTCATCGGCGTACCTGACCATGATCATATCGCCCGTCGCCTCCCGCCGTCGCCAGCGTTCAGCCCACAAATCGAAGACATAATGAAGATAGATGTTCGCGAGCAAGGGCGAAATCACTGAACCCTGCCCGGTCCCCTCTTCCTCGATCGTCACGATGCCGTCTTCAAGGATGCCGGCCCGCATCCACTTTTGGACCAGCCGGATGATGCGCTTGTCGCCGATCCGATGTTCCAGGAAGCGGACAACCCATTGCTGGGAAACTTCCGTGAAGAACGAACGGATGTCGGCGTCAAGTATATGGTTCACCTTCTTGTCGCTGATCCCGACAATCAACGCGTCCAGCGCGTCATGCTGACTGCGTTTGGGCCGGAATCCGGCAGGCGAGAACCCGAGGAAGTCTTCCTCGTGGATCACGCTCAACACCGCCGCCACAGCTCTCTGTACGATCTTGTCTTCGAGGGCCGTAACCGCCAGCGGGCGCTTGCTTCCATCTTCCTTCGGAATGTAACTCCGGCGGGATGGCTGCGCCCGATACGTTCCCGCATGGACCCGCTCTCGCAGAGCCTCGATCTTTCGATCGAGGTCCCGCTCGTAGGTCTCCCATGTCATGCCATCCACGCCGGGCGCGGCGTCACGCTTGATCGCGTAAAACGCCGTTCTCAGTAGGCGGAATCGACATGGTGCAAGAGCGCCGTGAACCGCTCCCTTTTCCTCTGCCTTGCGGCTTGCCGTACGCGTTCCAGCGCTTGTGACACACTTCCCCGGTCCTGAGCCCGGCGCGTGCTTTGCTGATCCGCGTTCCCTATGGTTTCCGTCCTTGGCTCCGCCGGCTCCGCGACAGATTGCTCCGTGTTGTTCACCAGCTTCGTCGCTACTATGACGGAATCGAACTCCTCGGGTTCGTGCATCATCGGCTACGGCTCCTCGCCTTCCCGACGCGGACCGGCGGCGTCCAGACGCCGGCCAAACCCGAGGTCTCCCGGTTCCCGTGCAAGGAACTTCCACGCATGCCAGGGTCTTCGACCACGCCGGACCGGGCGGGCGCTCGCGATATCGCGCTCCCCGTGTTGCCTTCCGTGTCTTTGACCACGTCGGCATCCGAGACTGTAGTTTTCGCGGCTCAATGGCTGGCCTACGCGCTCCCCTGTCAACGCTTCGCCGGCACCCTCGCGGATGCAAACGCATGACTCGGGGCCAATGTGGGTCGCTACTCCTTCATTGCAGTGGACTTTCACCACCTACTCCTTGCCGATCTGCCCGGCGCTCCACCGTGGTCTACATCGTGCCGTCTCGGTTGATCGGACACAAGCTTCTCATACGCCTCTAAGTGTCGGTCCGGAGACATATTGAATCGGATGGAATCGCTATGATTTAATGGCGGGCCTGATTGTCTCGGAGCCTGTCGATGTGGACGAATGAAAACCGCGCGCGATACGATCGTAGCAAATTGCGCTACCCGAGCGACATCACGGATGCTGAGTGGGCGCTTGTCGAACCGCTGATCCCACCAGCCAGACGTGGAGGCGGCAAGCGCACGGTCGCGATGCGCGCGGTCGTGAACGGGCTGATGTATGTGCTCTCGACCGGCTGCCAATGGCGCGCGATCCCCAAGGACTTGCCGGCCAAGAGCACGGTCTACGGCTATTTCGATCTTTGGACATACGACGGAACGCTCGATCGCATCCATCACGCTCTTTATGTGAAATGTCGCGAGGCGGCGGGACGGGAGGCCAGCCCGACAGCCGCTGTCATCGACAGCCAGAGCGTGAAAAGCGCCGAAAAAGGGGGGGCTGCATCGATCCGCACGGCTACGATGCCGGAAAGAAGGTCAAGGGCAAGAAGCGGCATATTCTTGTCGATACGATAGGCTTGCTGCTTCATGCGCTCGTTCATCCGGCCGACATTCAGGATCGTGATGGCGGCGCTCTCGTCCTGCGCACGTTGTTCGGGAAGTTCCCATTTTCTGCAAAAGCTGTTCGCAGACGGCGGCTACCAGGGCCCGCAGTTTCACGACGCGCAGAAGAAGGCCTTGCCGTTCGTCGACACCGAGATCGTCAAGCGCTCGGACGCCGCCAAAGGCTTCGAAATTCTGCCCCGCCGATGGATCGTCGAAAGAACCTTCGCTTGGCTCGGTCGCTGCCGAAGGCTGGCCAAGGACTTCGAAAACCTCAATCGCAAGGCGCTGGCGTTCCTGAACCTCGCCTCCATCCGCCTGATGCTCAGAAGACTTTGTAATCAAGCATAAAGTTCACGGACAGACTTTAAGACGATCGGCTCGACGTTTTACAAATCTGTTCGATCTGCCGCGCGGCAGACCCGGACTAGTGGGCTGCGTCAACTAAATTGCAAGGAATCCATGGATTCGTTCACGCCACCATTTTGGAGGCGGAGGGAATCATGGCTGCGAAGGAGATTTCCGTAAAGCGTTATGTCGTGAAGTTATGTGAAGCGGAACGCGAGCGGTTGCGCGAGGTGATCGGCAAAGGATCGTTGCCGGCGCAACGCCTTCTGAAGGCGCGGATCATGTTGAAGGCCGATGCATCGGAGGCCGGCGAAGGCTGGAGCGACGGCGAGATCATCGAGGCTTTGGATACGAGCGTCTCGATGGTCTATCGAGTGCGCAAGCAATTGGTGGAAGAAGGGCTCGACGCCGTGCTCGGCCGCAAGCAGCGCATGACGCCGCCGGTCGCGCCGATTTTCGACGGCGAGACGGAAGCGCGGCTCATCGCCCTGGCTTGCTCGACGCCGCCCGATGGATATGCGCGCTGGACCCTGCGGCTTCTCGAAGAGAAAGTCGTCGAACTCGGTATCGTCGAGCGCGCCAGCGACAACACGATCGGACGCGTGCTCAAAAAAACATTCTCAAACCGCATTTTTCGCGGCAATGGGTGATTCCTCCCGACGCCAACGCCGCCTTCGTGGCCGCGATGGAGGACATTCTCGACGTCTACAAGCGGCCGCGCGACGCCGGCCGTCCGCTCGTCTGCCTCGACGAGACTTCCAAGCAACTGATCGAGGAAACGCGCACGCCGATCGCGGCGAAGAATGGCCAGACGGCGCGCTACGATTATGAGTATGAGCGCAACGGCGTCGCCAATCTCTTCATGATGTTCGCGCCGCTGGAAGGCTGGCGGCATGTGAAGGTCACGGATCGCCATGCCGCCATCGATTATGCTCACGCGCTGAAAGATCTCGCCGACATGCATTTCCCGGACGCCGAGACGATCGTCCTGGTGCAGGACAATCGCAACACGCATAAGCCCGCCTCGCTCTATGAGGCTTTCCCCGCCCCCGAGGCGCGACGCCTCGCCATGCGCTTCGAATGGCATTATACCAATCCTCACTGATCAAAACCCATGTGCCCAGTCGCGCAACCCGATGGACATGATGCGCCATGGCTGGTCGATGAGCTTGTTCCAAGCGGCGCAACAATGATCGACGATATCATCGTAGGATTTGAAAACGCGGTTGGACAGCCAGTTTTCGCGCAGGAACTGCCAGACATTTTCGGCCGGGTTCAGCTCTGGACATTTCGCCGGCAAGGGAACGATCGTGATGTTGGGTGGAATGACCAGCTTGTCGGTCATGTGCCAGCCGGCGCGGTCGACGATGAGAGCGGCGTGGGCGTCCGGCGCGACAGTTTTGGCGATTTCGGCGAGGAGCAGATTCATCGCATAGGTGTTGCAGGCGGGTAGGACCAGCGCCGCGCCCTTGCCGTCCTTTGGACGAACGGCGCCGAAGATGTAGGTCGAGGCGGTGCGCTGATCGTGGGGCGCGCTCGGTCTCGATCCGCGTTTCGCCCATCGACGCGTGATCTTGTTTTTCTGGCCGATGCGCGCCTCGTCCTCGAACCAGATTTCTATCTTGTCCGAGGCGACGCGCTTTTCGCGCGCGATTTCCTCCAGACGAGAGGGGAAGTTTTTTTAAAATCCTCGATCGCGCCCTCGGCCTGCGAGTGATGACGCGGCCGCGCAGAGAGCTTGCGATAGCCCATCTTGCGCAGCTCGCGGCTCATGGTCTGTTCCGAGACGACGACGCGGAACTCCTCGAATGTCCACTGGCACAGATCGACGATCCGCCAGCGCACGACGCCATGGATGGCGGGCGTCGGCCCTCCCTCGATGAGAGCGGCCAGAGCCGCGCGATGCGCGTCGTCGAGCCGCGAGGGTTGTCCGGGGGCCTTGCGGTCCACGAGCCCGTCGGGCCCGTCATCGTTGAAACGCAGCACCCAGTCGCGAACGACCTGGAGAGTGACGCCGCCGATCTTCGCCGCCACGCTGCGCGCGCCGCCATCATAGATCGACGCCAAGGCGAGGAGACGGCGCGCTTGCGGCCCGTCCTTCGAACGTTTCGCTATCCCCCGCAAGGAGCGCGCATCGTAATCGACCCGAAGCCCAATCGCTGCCGCCATGGCGAACCTCCGTATTCGTCCGGTAGCGGCCGCCTTACGAATCAGCTCGTCGGATAGAGACACTGTGACTAGCCACAGGTTAGTCACAGAGAGCCATGGATCGCATCGAGGTCATCACGTCGGTCGAGCGACGTCGCAAGCACTCTCTCGCCGAGAAGGAGCGATTGGCCATGGCGGCCGCGGCTCCGGGGGCGAACGTCGTAAAGATCGCGCAGGCGGCCGGCGTCGACCCGAATCTTCTTCTCTATCGGTGGCGAAGAGCGCTCTCGACGGCGCCATTGATATCGAGCGAGCTCGACACGCGAGACGCGCCGACTTTTGTTCCTTTGACGATCGCGGCCCCGACGCCAGCGCCTATGCCCGCGTCGGAGCCGGGGCCGTCGATGATCACCATCGAGTTCGCGGGCGGCGCACGTATGAAGATCGAAGGCGCGCCCGATGCGAAGATATTGGCGAGCGTCATAGGCGCCTTGTCGAAGGCGGAGCGCTGAGCGATGATTTCCTTCGGCGGCGGCGTTCACGTGTTCTTATGCACCGGCCATACCGACATGAGAAAGGGATTCGACACTCTCGCCTTGCTCGTGCAGGAAGGCATGAAACGGAATCCCGGCGCGGGCGATCTCTACGTCTTCCGAGGCCGTCGAGGCGACAGAATAAAGCTGATCTGGCACGACGGCCAGGGCGCATGCATGTTTACGAAACGTCTCGAGCGCGGACGATTCGTTATGGCCTTCGGCGACGAGCGGCGTGGCGGCGATATCGGCCGCGCAACTGGCCTTTCTTCTCGACGGAATCGATTGGCGAATGCCCCAGAAAACATGGCGTCCGAGCGCCGCTGGATAAGCCCGGCCAATCGCGTCGAGCGATAATTTCGCGCGCGATTTTTCGGCGCGAATATGCTCTACTTCGTGTCGTGACGACGAGCTTCGAGCCACTTCCTCAGACCTCGCGAGCGCGCATGCGCTGATCCTCGCGCAGCGCGAGCTGCTGGACAAGAGCAAGCGGCGCGCATCAACGCGCAGAGCGAAGCGAAGGTTCGCGCGCTCGAGGTGGAGCGGCTGAAGCTGCTGCTCGCCAAGGCGCGGCGCGAGGCCTTCGGCCGATCATCCGAACGCGCCAAGCTGCTCGTCGAGCAGCTCGAGCTGGCGATCGAGGATCTGGAAGAAGCGCAAGGAGCCGAAGAGGCGAAGGCCGATCTCGCCGCGCCGAAAGCCGGCAAGACGCGGCCCCCGAGAGGGCCGCGCGGCCCGCGCAAGCTGCCGGGAACCCCCCCGTCGAGCGGATCGTGGAGCCTGCTCCCTGCGCCTGCGGCAAATGCGGCGGCCTGCGCTTGCACAAGCTCGGCGAGGAGGTGACGAAGACGCTCGAATGCGAGCCGCGTCGCTGGAAGATCATCGAGCATGTGCGCGAGAAGTTCACCTGCCGGGATTGCGACGCCATCACCGAAACGCCGGCGACCGTCGCATCCGATCCCGCGCGGCTTCGCGGGGCCGAGCTTGCTGGCGATGGTTCTGGTGAACAAGTTTCTGCTGCATCAGCCGCTCAATCTTCAGAGCGCGACCTTCAGGCGCGAAGGCGTCGAGATCGACACGTCGACGCTCGCCGATCGGGTCGGTTGCCTGCGTCGTCGCGCTCGCGCCCATTCTCGACGCGCTGCGTCGTCACGTGCTCGCCGCCGAACGGATCCACGCTGACGACACGACGGTTCCGGTGTTGGCGAAGACGAAGACGCGGACCGGCCGCCTCCGGGTCTATCTGCGCGACGATCGGCCGTTCGGCGGAAAGACGCCGCCGGCCGCTTTCTTCGAATATTCGGCGTCGCGCCATGGCGAATATCCCAGCGCTCATCTTTCCGGCTGGGCCGGCGTCATGCAAGCCGACGCCTTCGCCGGCTTCAACGAACTCTATGATGCGAAGCGAAAGCCGGGACCGATTTTAGAGGCCGCGTGCTGGGCGCATAGCCGACGCAAATTCTTCGAGCTCGCCAAGCTCGCGAAGGCGCCGATCGCAATCGAGGCGGTGCGCCGTATCGACGAGCTGTTCGAGATCGAGCGCAGCATAGCCGGAAAGCCGCCCGACGAACGAAAGGCGGCGCGTCGATCGCAATCGAAGCCGCTGGTCGACGCGGTGGAAACGTGGCTGCGAGAGCAACGCGCGCTCCTCTCGGTCAAGAGCGATATCTGCAAGGCGATCAACTACAGCCTCAACCGCTGGGCGTCATTCACGCGGTTTCTCGACGACGGGCATATATGTCTCTCCAATAATGCCGCCGAACGCGCCTTGCGTGGCGCAGCAATCGGGTTGCCGCGTCTGGAAATTCGTCGGCTCCGACGAGGCGGACGCCGGGCCGCCGCCGTTCTTTCACTGATCGAGACTTGCAAGCTCAATGATGTGGACCCGCAAGCCTGGCTCGCGCATGTCCTCGCCAAATTGCCCGACCATCCGGCTACGAGGGTCGACGAGCTCCTGCCATGGCGCTGGAAGGCAGAGCGCCCATCCACGCCGAAAGCGGCCGACGAAATCGCGGCTTAAAGATTCCGCCCTTGCCGGAGATCTCCGCGGCCTTCGCCAGATGAATACGAACCTCCCAGAGTTCCGCCATGTCGAATCAATTTTCAGCCGATTCGGGAATCCCACAACGTGAGTCGGCATCTCAGAGGATTGGTATTACACGCCAAAGCACGGCAGCTGGCTCGACATGGCCGAGTCGGAACTCGGCGTTCTGTCCTCGCAATGTCTCGCTCGCCGTATTGCAGACAAAGCCGCGCTCGTCACGCAGGTCAAAGCCTGGGTCGCCGTTCGAAACAAACACAACGCCAAAGCCGATTGGCAGTTCACAACCGACGACGCGCGCGTCAAACTCAAGCGCCTATACCCTTCGCTTTAGATGACTCAGATCACTAGGGCCTGTTGGGATTCACCGTGAGCTTATCACGGCGGCGGCGAGATGGATCATGGCGCCGAAGCTCTGATCTGTCTTGTCGGCTCGCATCGCGATGCGTTTGAACTCTTTGAGCTTGCCGAAGAAATTTTCGATCAGATGCCGCCATTTATATATTTCCAGATCGATTTTGCGCGGCTGACTGCGGCGCGGGTGTTGTGAAATCACGACGTTGGCGCCGCGCTCGTCGAGGTCGGCGATGATGGAGTTGCTGTCGAAGTGAACCGCGCCGGGTGTGCGCTTACCATAGCAGCGCGGTGACGAAGTCGCAGCTTGATTAAACGAGTTCTGGAGCGGCGATGACAACGAGCATGGCCGGCGTGCCGCCGATGTCGGCGATGATGACGATTCCCGTGGCGCTATCCGTCCGAATAACGAACAAAAAGGCGTTTGTGGGCGCCTCGGCGCGTTCTCTTGGCGTCCCGCAGCCGACGAGGACGCGCATCAGGACGCCGAGATTGAAGCCTGCGACGTGGATCAGATAACGCTTGGCGATATTCTCGCGCCCGCGAAGCCAGGCCCGGCGCATGCCGCCGCGATCCAGCACATGGGCGAAGCTGCGTTCGACCAGCTCACCGCGCTTGCGCATGGCGGCGCGTCCAACGCCCGATTTCAGCCGTGCCCGGTTGGCGTAAACGGCGTCGCGCGCTTCTTCGTCTCCCTGCCAGCGCAAATGGCCATTCGCCGGCAAAGGCTCGCTGATCCGGCTCTTCCACTCGCCGTCGTCGACGGCCTTTCAAAACCTCGCGCGAATGATAGCCTTTGTCCGCGATGATTTCGCAAGGATCGTCCGGGGTTGGCGCGAGGCCGACAGCTGTGAGATTGGCCTTCGCCGTCTCCAGCGTGTCGCCGAGCGTCGTCGTATCGCCCTTGTCCGCCTCGTGGATCGGAGCGGCGACGATCACGCCTGTGTCGAGGTCGACCGCATGTTCCGGCTTGTAGGCGAGATGGGTCGTCCCGTCCTTCATCCGCGCGATCTTCGCCTCGGCGTCCGTGGCGCTCGTCCAGTCGTCGTTCGAGAGCTTCTTGCCTTTGCGCTTGCGGTCGAAACGCGCCAAATCCTCGGCGTTCGGCGTCGCGATCCCGCTTTCCTTCGCCATGCGCTCGAGCATTGCGCGATAGGTCTCGCCATTGTCGCGCCGTACGACGCTGCGCTAGGCGACGACCCGAATCGGAGGTTGTCGCATGCAGGTTTCGTTGCTGGAGATTTTGCGGGACATTCCGGATCATCGTCGCCGAGAAGGCAAGCTGTTCGATCTTTCGACAGTGCTGCTCTACGCGATCATCGCCATGGTCGGCGGCGCCAATTCTTATCGGCAGATGCATGAGTTCATTCGCGCGCATCGTCTGCGATTGAACGACGCCTTCGGCCTGAAGCTGCCCTACACGCCATCCTACACCGGTCTGCGGCTGATCCTGCAAGGCGTCGATCCGGCAGCGTTGGAGGCGGCATTTCGACGTCATGCCGCGAGCATGCCGGCGCCGCCCGCCGTGCAGGGGCTGACGGCGATCGCCGTCGACGGGAAGTCTCTGCGCGGCAGCTTCGATGCGTTCAGCGACCGAAAGGCTGCGCACATGATGTCGGCGCTGCGACACGCCGATCGGATCGTGCTCGCGCATGTGATGGTCGCCGAAAAGAGCAATGAGATTCCCACCGCTCCGGAGCTGATCGAAGCGCTGGGATTGAAGCGCTGCCTGTTCACGCTCGACGCAGAACACTGCCAAAAAAATTGTTCGAACGCCTGATCGCGTCCGGCAATCACCTGCTGACGCAGGTGAAGGACAATCAACCGGGCCTGCGTCACCTGCTCGAGCTCGGCGCGGCGGGCCGCAAGCCGAGCGGCTCTGCGACGAGCCGGTCGAAAGGCCGCAATCGCTGGGAGACGCGCAAGCTGACCGTCTTTCCGGCGAAGGCGTGGTTCCGCCATACGGCGTGGGAGCCGCTCATCAAGACCGTGTTGCGGCTGGAGCGCACAATCTACCGCCGCGATCCGGCGACCGGTCTCTTGAAGCAGACGACCGAGATCGTCTATTGGGTGTCCTCGGCGACCGGCCCGACGCCCGAGCGTTGGAACGAATGGATCAGAGGTCATTGGCGCATCGAGAACGGCAGCCACTATGTGCGCGACGTGGCGTTCGCGGAGGACGCTTCGCGCATTCGCAAGAACCCAGACATCGTCGCGCGGCTCCGCTCCTTCGCCTATAATCTCCTGCGCGCCGATGGTTGCGACAACATCAAGAACGCCAGATGGCGCGCCGCTCTCGATATCCGAGCTGCCCTCGAAATAGCAGGGGCTCGTTAAGAACTGCACAGCCCTGGCCATCCCCGCCGCCTCCTTCTGCCGCGGATAGTTTGAGTCAGATAGCGGTCGATTCGAGAATCCCGAAACGATTCACGCAGTTCGGAGACTGCTCTAATACGAACTGATGTTGGCGTCAGAAGAACCGCTAACGGCACACCCTTCCACATAGACCATTTGTTACTTTCTCTTGAGTAATAGGCTACAATATCCCGACAACTCTGTTGTTGGCTCTATCGCCTCAAGTAGAGAACCTTTTGAGTTGTAGACATCAAACTTTTCAAATGGAATCTTCTCGTATACTCGACGATAGTCGAGACCTCGTCTTTCCAGATGAGGGATATGCAATTCAAGATGCATATTAGTCGTCATGTCAAAGACCCAATCGTAATTAGTCACAAGCTCGTACTCATAACCCTCGATATCGATCTTGATGAAATCTGCGCTTTGCCAAGCGCTAGCCGCAAAATCGTTGATCAAGAACTTTTCCTCAACAAAGTCAATCAAAAGGCCCTTTCTACTTATTATTGGACTGTCGTTAGTCCCGGCACCGACAGCCATGGCTTGAGTAGATACGTTAGTGATACCGTTGATGAACATCAGAAGTGCAGACACTTCGACATTGATAATCGAGGGCTCAAACGAATAGACAGTCTCCACGCCGGGAAGGCGCGCATAATAAGCAGCCCAAACGCCGTGGTGACCACCTAGGTCATAAACGACCCGCGACTCATCTAAAAGCCCTAGTTTACGCTCCGCGGTAAAATCAAATGCTTCGGGTGGTGAATTGGCATACCAATCGTAACCCTGCTTGTTCAAAAGCGGAATCAATATCTCGCCCGTGTCGACAGCAAGCCTTCGTATTGCTGGCTCGATGATGAGATCTGACAAATTTTGTGAAATCTTAGCTAACCGCGCTTTGATAGCTGGAACGCACATCTGGACGATTTCGAGTGCGTCTTTCCCGGCTAACATTGAAAAGGGCAGGAAAGACCCTTTTGTCGACCCGTATTCGACTCCGTAGTGCAGGTAACTAATCGCGAGCGTGTGAGCGTACTGATCGTAGGATCTTTTCATTTCTGCCATACCATAAAGCGCTAGCATGCGGTCAAGCCGCCTTTGTACTATCTCCAGTCGGGTGACGTAGTCACTCGCGAGGCTGGAAATGTGGGCGAGTTTTTCACGAATGGCAAGCTCATTGTTGCGTATGAACGAGTCGAAGAGATTCACAGGAACGCTCAGACTGCTTTCGATGTCCGCAGCTTTTTCATTAGCGACATAATATCGATTCAGACCATCGAATAAGGTGAAACGATAGCCAGCGTTGAGGAGTATATCCTCCCAATGTCTATGAACCGGAGTCTGTGCGCCCGGCATTACCGCTTCCACCAACACGATCCAGGGCCGATGGCGTGTAAAATCACAACCGCGCAATACTAAAGACTCAGCCCCCTCAACGTCGATCTTTAGGAAATGGATGGTAGCAACCTCGAATTCATCGAGAATGTCACAAAGGGGACGTGTCCGGATCCTTCTAGGCGTGCACCGATGTTCAGCGAATGCGTCGGCAATACTGGGGACAATGGTGGAGATACCAGTTCCCTCAACCTCATAGAAAACGCACTCGGATTCTCGGTCAGAAATGGCAACACAAACGTTGTTATCGCGAGGACGATCGCGTTTAAGGGCTTCGTAAAAGCTCTGTGCCGGTTCTATATTGAGTCCGGTCCAGCCCATTGTGTAGAAAGCATATGTTACTGAATCAACGACAGGATCATTAGCCCCAACGTCGACATAGAATCCACAATTTACGCCTGAAAGGGCTCGAGCTAGCAAAACATCCTCGGCATTTTGTGCGTAGGAGATCATGTGTCTAGTCGCCACATACGTAATTCAGCGTGTGCTTACGCAAGCAGTGCATCATGTTTAACCTCTCAATACGGCATATTCATGGACATCGAAGACGGCGTCATCGGTACAGGAAATGACCACCTCGAACGACTTGACAGCGCGCGGCAAGACAAAATTTTGGCTTACGCAAATCGCTTCGTTCACCAAGTCAATCGGGACGCTTAATATGATGTTCTGGCCATGGTCATAGGTCAAACATAAATCAGCTCCCGCTTCTATACGGCTAAAGCTTTGCCCGGAAAGTATCAGCTTATATCGTCCAGCCCCGAGGTCAACATATGGACCGTAGAGAAGAACGCCAGCCTGTCCAGTGGTTCTCACTTTATTCTCGACGAATCGCCCAACGCGTGTTGGTAGAGTGTTGAGCGGCGGCCTGATAACCTCGACGTCGTGGCGCGCCACTGTCCTACGAATCTTGCGCATCATGCACCGAATTACGACTCCGTAGTCGTTAACAAAGCGCCATCGATCCGCTGCATCATTGATACCCGCGAACGACGATTCGCCGGAAGCAATTTCATCGAGCAATCGAGTGATGCCTGTAGCCAAAGCCTCGGGAGTTGTTCCCGGAAGCGTGTGCGTGATGGGTCTGACATCGTCGAAAACCGACAAAGGCGTAACAGCCACAGGCCGGCCCGACGCAATACCAAATCTTACGGCTGCGCTAGCTGATTCGCCGGACCGTTGGTATGGGTACACCACCAAGTTTGCCATTCTCAGTAACGCGACGCTTTGTTCATCAGCAATATAATCAGTCATAAACGTGACTTGGTCATCGAGCCCAAGGGCGCTGACTCGCTGGCGAGCAGCAAGAATCTCGGCGGCCGAAACGCCTCCAGAGTCGCCATAATCGCTGTTGACAAGAAGCAGGTCAAAACCGCGCCCATTTGCCTTCGCAATTCCGGAGGCTTCGATGAGTTCAAGGATTCCTTTATTAGGCAGAAAAAATCCATAGGAAGCCACGAGTCGAGCATTCGCATCGGGCTTCGTGCCTCTGTCAGGAAAATTGCATACCCCTAATGGGACCAGTGACACGTTGCTCGTAACACCTAACCTGCCAAGGCGTTGAACATCAGCAACAGAATGAACAAAGACTTCATTTGCCTGCATTAAAGCAGGGGCCAAAGTCGAGAGGCGGTTCGCGAGCATATCCTGAGGCGGATCAATTGTGGAATGCAGCGTTACAAAAACAGGTATGCCGTCTTGGACGAGGCTTTCGATCAGAGCCGCCAAGCTGACAAAATTGTAAAACCCATAGTTGACCTGAATAACGATAGCGTCGAGATCTGACGAAATGACTTCTGCCGCGACTCCGCTAAGATTGTCGGTGGTTCCGAGTGACCAGCAGCGGACGATTGAGTGCTTAAGGACGGCTCCAGAATTCACCGGGTCGTTTGGCGCAAGTCTTATGATGGAATCCGCGACCGGTTCGGTGAGATGTTCGGAGTAGGCGGCGATACCGCATCGGCTAAACCATGTCGATACCCATCCAACACGAAGCGGCGATCTAGTCGTCCAGTCCACCTCTGCTTCGACTTCGTTCGAGCATAGCGACGCCGCGATCTGCGTCAATTCGCGATCTGATAGGGTTTTTGACAAACCGGACGAAACGTCTCCGTAGAAACGCTCCGAAGTAATTGTCTCATTAACATCAAGAGTTATCTTCGGTTTCACCGCGGACTTCAATGCAGCGAGAGCGCGTTGAGCACTGTCCTGCCAATTGAACGTCGCTGCATGTGCAATGGCTGCTTCCGACATCCGAGCGCGTCTGCCCTCGTCGCGCAGGACACTCTCCATTTTTTCTGCTATATTCGCCGACTTCGCCGGATCAAATAACGCGGACCGGTCACCTACGACCTCTGGAAGACACGTTGTATTCGAAGCGATTGTCGGAGCGCCACATGCCATAGCCTCAATGATTGGCAAACCCAACCCCTCGGCGAGGGAGGGAAACACAAATAGATCGCAGTTAGAGTAGAGCCTTATTAGCAAGGCATCTGAAATATGACCCGCAAACACGATCTGATCCGCCCGTAAACCTTTGTCTAGAGCAAATTCGGCGAGACGTTTGTAAATGTCTGGCCAGCCGTTGCCTACGAGCACCAGTTTATACTGGTTCCGTAGGTCCGGCGGCAATAAGCCAAATGCTTCAATCAAGCGCGCTTGATTCTTCCGCTGATCATAGCTCGCCGTATAGAGAATAAAGCGGTTGAGTCCATGAGCGGTCTTGAAAACCTTAAAATCGCGCGACGAAGTCTTATCCGGCTTAAAGCGCGGATCTACACCGCCACGTATATTAACGATAGACCCCGCATAATCTGGAAAGATATCTTTAAACTCAAAGGCTGAATAATCCGATATTGATAGAAGTAAACTTGCCTGCTTCAAATAATTTACTTTGTCTGCGTAATGCTGCCTTGAGACGTAGTCATTCAGATAAATCTCGGAGTACTTGAACGGGATTAAGTCGTATAAAGTCGCTGCGACCGGGACGTTACGATCGTAAAGATTCACCGAAGTCACGATTGGTTCGCCTAGGCCCTCTATAACGCTCGTGACGTGTACAATGTCCGGAGCGAGATCCGCTATGAACTTCTCCCGTACTATCTCAGCTGCGATCGTCAATTGACGCCGATTATCGAAATAAGAAACTCCTTGCGGCACATCGAATATTCGAATGTTGTCCATCGGAACAATGCCAGCTAGGTCGGCTACGATCGGTTGAATCGTGTCCGCGAACAGACCGTTCAATATGACTACATATTCGACACTGCGGTCCAGCTGGACCATGGCTTTGAAAAGATCAAGGGAGTAGCGGCCAATGCCCCCCTTCCGACTGCCCGACTGACAGCTCTGCAGGTCTACAACAATTCTCGTCACGATATTTGATCCGCAGGCTTCGTGGGTTGATGGTGGCGGAACGATTCAAGAATAGCGCCGCGGCGAAGTTTCGAGCTCGCTGCGAGCCCGACCAGGGATGACGCTTCTTGAACGGAATGGTCCCGAATTGGGCTCTCCCGCTCTGCGGACACAGAGGCATTCTTTGAGAGCGCATGAAAGATTGCTAGGTCCGACGCCAACATTGGCCGCGGCTCAAACGGTTGCTCTGTTGGAGCATCAACCAAACTAAAACCGTGAGTTCCGCCGCCGCTCGACCCGTTTTTTCTAGCGCGAGTGGAGCGGTGAAGGATTCGGAAGTCCTCAAGCGCCGCAGTGATGCTCGCGGACCGGATACGAACTTCTTGCTGCTCGACGGCTTCGCGGACGAGATCAACGACCGTGCCAAAATCCTCGATCAACCGCCTAGCGTGAAAATCGAGCGTTGGCTCGCTCGGACCACGTTTAACGATTGCCTGGAAGATCGCCTCCGCGATCGACCGTGCCGCACCTTGCTCCAGAGGCGGAGAAAGAGATGGAGACGGGGGCGAAGGCGCAAACGAATGCGATGATAATAATAACAACGCCTCCATGTCAGCCGATATACTCGCAAGTCTTGGAACACATTCTGTATTTGGCAGACGAAACTCCTCGAAATTGGCGACGTGAAGTCTGAACTCTTGCTCTGTTGGATAAGTATCTGCTAACAACGCAGCGACAAATGGCGCGCAAGCCTTATATCCAATAGCCTCAACGAACGTTATCATCTTATGATAATAGCTGTTATTGTGCTTATGCTTGGATTCGTCGCTAAATAAAACTGTTAAAAGATAGTCGAGGCGCGCTACACCCTCAAACTCAATGTCAAACTCCGGATCTCTTCCTAACACCACATTGTAGACGTGCTTTACGTATTCGTCGCAGGATAGCTCAGATACTGCGGTTGAAAACTGCAAGCATTCGAACATCAACGCGTGTCGTGAATTCAGAAGGTCACTACTGCCGTTCACGATCCTGCCTCATCTGGGTCTTGGCTATGCGCTTGAACCCTTAGCGATTTTTCAGCCTCTCGTCCATACATCTAATTGCCGAGTCTGAAAAATTTTAAGGCCTGTCGGGGGCACTCGGCGGAGTTGGTCAGGGATTATGCGGCCGATCGCCTGTTATGGCTCGCACTCGGGTGGCGGGAATCCGGTGCGCCATCGCGAGCATCGGAGCGCTGCGCAGAGCCGAGGCGTCGTTGCCATCCTCAAAGGCGGTGCCGATCATGAATAAGCGAAGGCGGCTGATGTCGGAGAGCGCATGGGTGACGAGATCGGGATCGCATGGAATGCGGATGCTGCCGGCAGGGCTCGACCTCGAGGAGCAGCAGCAGGCCGGTAGAGGCGGATAGCAGGAGATAAGGCCTTGCCGGAAACAGGTGACAGGCCATAGCGCAGCAGGTTAGGATCGTTCATGATCGGACGTGCCGACTTCGCAACGTTGAGACAACAGAACGCCACATGCGCTGAAACGACCAGTCTCACGCCGCCAGGATCGCTTCCTTGTCGGCAAATATTCTTCATGCCGCAGCACCGCCCAAGAGATCCTCGCCAGCTAGTTGGCAAAGGCTACGAACGCGACATTCTGATGCACACGGGCGAGCAGCGCCGTCAGCCATCGCCCGAGCGGCGTGTCGCGTTTGGTGACATGGGGCAGCGCGGCCCGCGCGCCATGGATGAGTTGCCTGCGCAAATATCGGTTGCCCCGCTTACTGATCCCGAGCGGTTTCGGCTTGCCGCCCGTCGTCGCCTGACGGGGGACCAGCCCGAGCCAAGCGGCGCCGAAGGGATCAGCGCGCCGACGCCCGGTATTGTCGCCAGTCGCCGGGCACCCGCATTCTCTTTGGCGAAAGCCGTGAGCTCCGCGTCGAAAGCGGCGATGCGCTGGTCCAGGTCGCGCCATTGCGTGCGAGCGTCGTCGACGAGCCTGTACATCCGGTCGCTCAGAGTGTGTCCGCCCCCTTCGTCCAGGAGGACGGCGAGATAATCCGCGAGATGACGTTTACCCTTGGGAACGACGATTCCGCGCTCCAAAAGGATCGCCCGCAGTTGGTTGATCAGCGCCGTCCGTTCGCCGACCAGTCGGTCGCGAGACCGATGCAACGTCTGGAAGTCGAGCTGATCCTGCGTTTTCAGTTCCACAAAGCGCATAGTCGGCCGCGTCGCCGCCTCGGCGATCCCTTCGGCGTCGCGATCGTCGTTCTTCTGCGCTTTCACATAGGGGCGACATATTCTGGCGACATCAGCCGAACTTCGTGGCCATGAGCCGCGAAGACCCGCCCCAGATGATGAGCGCCGCAGCACGCCTCCATCGCGACGACGCAGGCCGGCACCTTCGCCGCCAAGCCGATCAGCGCCTCCCGCCGCCGCATGACCACCGTCCCGGCCGCGTCGAGGCCAACGAGATTGCAAATATTCTTGCCGATGTCGATACCGAGCACGGAAACCCTCGTCTCCATGACCAATCCCTCCGTTCTATCTCCGGCGAGCCTACTATGCCGGAAGGAGGGGCGGGCCATTCCATAAAAGACCGCGCATGCCGAGGACCAACAGCGCCCGGACGTGCTGTTCCGTCGCCATGCTTGGTTTTCCGGGCAGCTGGAGCTCGATCCGAGAAAGCTCGTCTTTATCGATGAAACCGACGCGCCTTGACCAATCTCGCCCGCAAGAACTGACGATGTCGACGCGGAAGAAGGCTGCGTGCCGCCATCCCGCACGGCCATTACAAGATGGTCACGCGGGTCGCCGGTCTGCAGCTTTTCGGGCTGGTGGCGCAGAATACCTTCAACCGGCCGATCAACGCCGTCGCCTTCGAGGACTGGGGTGAGACATGCCACGTGGCGGGCCTGTCGCCCTGCGATGCCGTCGTGATGGACAATCTCTCCGCCCACAAGGGGTCGCGCGTCGAAGAGCTGATCAAAGCGGCCGGCGACGAGTTGCGATATCTGTTGCCCTACAGCTCCGATCTCAATCCGATCTAAAAAGCCTATTCGAAGTTGAAAGCCTATCTGCGCATGATCGCCCAGCGAACCGTCGCTGGCCTGATGTGCGCCCTCGAAACTTGCGCGCACATCTTCCTCCCCACCGAACGCGCGAGCTATTTCACGGCCTGCGGATGTGATACAGATTGATCGGAACTCGCTAGCTCTTGGAGTGCGTCAGATCATCGCCTGTTTTTCTTACACACCACCTCTACCGTGACCCGTAGCGATCGCCTTGGCGGTACGGACTGTGGCGCGTGCGCCCGGAGTGTTGTAGAGTGTCTACGTCCGGTTTCGCGCGCAGTCGCGCAATTAGCTTGAGAGCCCCAAACTGAAATGGTTAACCCTTGCCATCGTCCGAAAGACCTTCAGCCCTCCGATGGTCAGATGCGGCTGCTCGTAACGGGCGGGGCGGGTTTCATCGGCTCGGCGGTCGCGCGCCGGATCATCGAAACGACGCCGCATGAACTTCTCGTTTATGACAAGCTCACCTATGCCGGCAATCTCAACTCGCTCGCGCCTATCGCCGGCGATCCGCGCTACTCCTTTCGACGCGCGGATATTTGCGACCGCGCCGCGGTCGACGCCACCTTCGAGGAGTTTCGGCCCGATATCGTGATGCATCTCGCCGCCGAGAGCCATGTCGATCGCTCCATCGACGGGCCGGGCGCCTTCATCGAGACCAATGTCGTCGGCACTTTCACACTGCTCGCCGCGGCGCTCGATTATTGGCGCCGTCTCGATGCGCAGACCGCCGCCGGCTTTCGCTTTCTGCATATCTCGACCGACGAAGTGTTCGGCGCGCTCGGCGCGGAAGGGCTGTTTCGCGAGGACACGCCCTATGCGCCCAACTCGCCCTATTCCGCTTCGAAAGCGGGCTCCGATCATCTCGCGCGCGCCTGGCGCGAGACCTATGGCCTGCCGACCATCGTCACCAATTGCTCCAATAATTACGGCCCCTATCATTTCCCCGAAAAGCTCATTCCGCTCACCATTCTCAATGCGCTCGAGGAAAAGCCCCTGCCCGTCTATGGGCGCGGCGAGAATGTGCGCGATTGGCTCTTTGTCGAGGATCACGCCGAGGCGCTGCTCACCGTCGCGCGCGCCGGCGTCGTCGGACAATCCTACAATGTCGGCGGCCGCTCGGAGATGCGCAACATAGAAGTGGTGCAGGCGATCTGCGATCGTCTCGACGAGCTGAGGCCCCGCGCGCGCGGCTCCTATCGCGAGCTGATCACATTCGTGCAGGATCGGCCGGGCCATGATCTGCGCTATGCGATCGATTGCTCCAAGATCGAGCGCGAGCTCGGCTGGCGCGCCAAGGAGAGCTTCGCCAGTGGGCTCGCCAAGACGGTGCGCTGGTATCTCGAAAATGAAGCGTGGTGGAAAGCCATACGCTCCGGCAAATATCGCGGCGAGCGGCTCGGTTGCGTCGCCTGACGCGCGCGTGAGGACAGCATGAAGGTCGAGGACACGGCGCTCGATGGCGTCAAGATCGTGACGCCCGATCGCTTCGGCGACGCGCGCGGCTTTTTCTCCGAGAGCTATAATGAAAAGCGCTGGGAGGAGCGCGGCCTGCCAGCGCTCCGCTTCGTGCAGGACAATCATTCCCTCTCGCGCGACACAGGCGTCATTCGCGGGCTGCATTTTCAGACCGCGCCTTTCGCGCAGGACAAGCTGGTGCGCGTCACGCGCGGCCGCATATTGGATGTGGCTGTCGATATTCGCCGCTCGTCGCCTACGTTCGGCCGTCATATCGCAGTGGAGCTCTCCGCGGAGAATTGGCGGCAATTGCTCGTTCCCATCGGCTTCGCCCATGGCTTCTGCACGCTCGAGCCAGATACGGAAGTCGTCTATAAGGTCACGAATTTCTATTCGGCGCCCAATGATCGCGGCCTCGCATGGGACGATCCGGATCTCGACATCTCTTGGCCGATCGCGCCGGCGCACGCCATTCTGTCGGAGAAGGACCGACGCTGGCCGCGCCTGCGCGAACTCACGGATACATTCGCGTGAGCGTGCGCATCGCCGTCACCGGATTGCAGGGCCAGATCGTCACCGCTCTGCACGAGCGCAGCTCCGAAGAAACGGAAATCCTCGCGCTCGGAAGGCCGCAGCTCGATTTGACGGACCGCGACAGCGTGCGCGCGGTGTTGAACGATGCGCGTAGCGATGTGATCGTCAATGCGGCCGCCTACACCGCCGTCGACAAGGCGGAACAGGAAGAAGCGCTCGCCATGCGCGTCAATGGCGAAGGCGCCGGTCATGTCGCCGAGGCGGCGGCGGCGCTCGGCGTTCCGCTCATTCATTTTTCGACAGACTATGTGTTCAACGGTTCCGCTGCGTGCCCTTATCGCGAGGATGATCCGACCGCGCCGCTCGGCGCCTATGGCCGCTCCAAGCTCGAGGGCGAGAGGCGCGTCGCGGCGCTCTGTCCAAAATCGGCGATCCTGCGCACGGCCTGGGTCTACAGCCCCTTCGGCGTGAATTTCGTGCGCACCATGTTGCGGCTCGGCGAGACGCGTGAGGAGGTGGGCGTGGTCGCCGATCAGCTCGGCAATCCGACGAGTGCGATCGACATAGCCGAGGCGACATTGCGCATTGCGAAGCGCCTTTGCGAGGACGGCGCGCCGCAGCTGCGCGGGGTCTTTCACATTACCGGCGCGGGCGACGCCTGCTGGGCCGATGTAGCGGAAGCGATCTTCGCGCGCGCGGAAACGCATGGGCGCAAGCCGGTGCGCGTTCGCCGCATCGCCACGGCGGATTATCCGACGCCGGCGCGGCGCCCAGCCAATTCGCGCCTCGACAATACGAAGCTCTCGCAAATCTACGGCGTCGCTCTGCCCGACTGGCGCCCATCGCTCGCGGCCTGTGTCGACAGGCTGCTCGTCGGCCCCACAGATGGAGGAGCATGAAATGCGCGGAATCATTCTCGCGGGCGGCAGCGGCACGCGGCTTCATCCGGCGACGCTCGCCGTCTCCAAGCAATTGCTGCCGGTCTATGACAAGCCGATGATCTATTATCCGCTGAGCGCTCTGATGCTCGCCGGCGTGCGCGAGATACTCGTCATCACGACGCCCGATGACGAAGCGGCGTTCAAGCGCCTGCTCGGCTCCGGCGCGCAATGGGGCGTCTCCTTCACTTACGCCGTGCAGCCGCGGCCGGACGGGCTCGCGCAGGCATATGTCATCGGCGCGAGCTTCGTCGACGGGCAAAGCTCCGTGCTGGTGCTCGGCGACAATATTTTCTACGGTCATGGACTCACAGAGTCGCTGAGCAAGGCGAAAGAATCGCGCCACGGCGCCACTGTCTTCGCTTATCACGTCGCTGATCCAGAGCGTTACGGCGTCGTCGATTTCGACGCGCAGGGCCGCGTATTGTCGCTCGAGGAAAAGCCGAAAGCGCCCAAATCCAATTGGGCGGTCACGGGGCTTTATTTCTACGACGAGCGCGCGCCGCAATATGCTGCGGAACTGAAACCTTCGCCTCGCGGCGAATTGGAGATCACCGACCTCAACAACATCTATCTGCAGCGCGGCGAGCTGAATGTGGAACGGCTGGGCCGCGGCTTCGCCTGGCTCGACACGGGCACGCCGGCCTCGCTGCTGGAGGCAGCGGAATATGTGCGCGCGATCGAGCTGCGGCAAGGACAGCGCATCGCCTGCCTCGAGGAGATCGCCTTCCGCCAAGGCTGGATCGACGCCGAAACGCTACGCGCCGCCGCGCAGAAATTCGCCAAGAGCCAGTATGGCGCCTATCTGTCAACTTCCATCGAGATATGACCCAGGATTTCCATTGAGACCTGCTGGTGTGGAGGCCCGTCCGACGGCACCGTGATGTGCCAATGTGATTTTTTTTTGCAAACAATGTCACAGTAAGGAGACTGCCTCCACGACCGAGATAAGCATTGGATTCGTAGCCAGCTTCGCGAGTGGCTCGTTTAAAAACGCCGTTCAGAATGCGACCATGCGTTGGAGCATCCGTGCCCGGATGCGACGGCGTCCTAGACATGGGGTCATGTCCGATGGCACCACAAACTGAAACAACCGGTTGACTACCATTGAGAGTTCGTTGAAATATCTGATACAAGTCTCATGCTTCACAGGCAGGCCATTATGCTCTCTGAACTATTCTCCGGTGCCGGCAACCGCATGAGGTTTCGCAAAAGCCTCGCTCCGTTGAGCGTCCCAGTAGGCCTTGATAGTTTAAGTTACCCGAAATCAGACGATCCTTATGCTCAATTCGAGGCAGTTGTAATAGAGATTGACCGTCTCGCCTCCGGCGATTCGAAACACATATTGCAATTGCTGTGGCCACTTTGGCGGGATGTCGATCGGCTCGTTGTCGCACGTCGTGGTGTTGCGCTTTGCTTCGAGTCCCTCGACTGGACCTTTGAGCCATACGCCGATGCTATCGCCC
The DNA here is from genome assembly GCF_009936375.1 of Methylosinus sp. C49. Lineage (GTDB taxonomy): Bacteria > Pseudomonadota > Alphaproteobacteria > Rhizobiales > Beijerinckiaceae > Methylosinus. Next base: position 168,361 of record NZ_AP022334.1, read on the forward strand.
GTCGCATACAAGAGAGCTTCCAGGTGTTTGCCGAACTGGAGCTCGATTTCGACATCTTGAACCTTGCGCAGCGACTGATTGGCGAAGCACCGCCAACGGCAGAGCTGCATCATTATCTTCTCGCGCATCTTTTGGACCCCACGGAAAAGGAATTTGCGCGCGTTATTATGTTAGGCGCGGCGAATGCCAAGATCATCGATCCGATCAGATTCCTTCTGCCAGAATTTGGTAACCAGCTGGGAGATTTGTTTTTCACGCAGCTGCTTAAGACAGCGGAGCGTGTCGGCTTCACGCTGCCGATGGACGTTCTAGCCCAAATAGCTGACTTTTTGCGGGAGCCAGAAACTTTAGCAGGTCTTGCAGTCGGGACCGCAATTTCACGTGGTCTTACAGACGACGTAGCTAATGAACACAAGTCAATGCATGAATTGATGGCGGGGAAGCGCATTCGTAATCTGCTTCATGAAAAGCTCCGCGGCCCATCGCCGATTCCGCCGCAGCCCTCGACACCCGTCGACCCGAACCTTTTTGGAAGGCTGTATCATCGCCTGTGGGACTGTAAGAGAGAGATGCGCGCGCAAAATGAAGATAGGATCCCGTTGAAGCGCGGCAGCGCGGAAGTCTCCTGGCTGAACTTCATGTTGGAACGTGGTCCCACCACGATCGAGCCAAAATCATTTTTCTCGAACGCGCGCAAGATCGATGGAGCACTGACCGCTGCTTCTCACTCGGCGAACGAAGCGTTGCAATGGGGGCCTTATGTGACCTTGCAGCCCGGCTGCTATACGGTCACATTTCTGGGTGAGATGGAGGCCCACCTAACGGCGGTCTTCGAAATCACCGCCGCTTACGGCGAGCAGCTGCTTGCCCGCAACGTCGAGATCGCAAGCGGCGAGGGCAAACACGAAGTTCTAGCGCATCTGTCGGTGTGCCTTGAGACAAAGGTTGAGGCATGTGAGTTCGTTATCTACCCTCGCACGCGAGCCGGCCTCATTATTTCGCGGGGAGTTAGAATAGAGTGGCGGCCCTTGTCTGGAAGTTCTCCGGACTTCTCCAAATGAAGAGAAGGTGCCATGACCTGACCTCGATTCAATCTGCATCATAGCCGCGGCCTTGAATGAGGGCCTGTTGGGATTCAGGATTCCCATTTTTAGCTCGGCGTGATTCAAGCTTTGGATGGGTTGATTCGCGTTGACGGACGCTCAATGGGCGAAGATGGAGCCGCTTTGCCTAGGCAAGGTCAGCGATCCCGGCCGCAGCGGAAGGAACAACCGACTTTTCGTGGAGGCGATGTTGTGGATCGCTCGCACCGCGGGCTGCAAGCTCGTTGGCCGTTGGCGGATCGTCGAGGTCGACACCTGGGATCGAGCCTCTCTCGACCTGTTAGGGCAGGCGATGATCGTCATCAACGCCGACGGGCGCGGCGAAATCGCCTTCGGTGCGATACAGGCGACGTTCGATCTCGATACGGCCCGACCTCGATCGCCTCACCTGGATCGGGTTCGACGAAATGGACGAAGTCTCTGGCGAAGGGACTGCCGAATTGCTCGACGACGGCTTGATCGAGATCGAGTTTACAATGGCGACGAGGAAGTCCTCAAGGCGAAGCGAAAGGATTTTCAACGGCCTGCTAGACCCTATGATTGCCGGGCCTGAGGGTGGCCCATCATCCGATATGCAACGGTACGAGGGTGACGCCGGCTGGCCGGCGCAGAGCCTCTTGCATAGGAGACGGGCCACATGGAAAATACGCGATTTATTGGCTTGGACATTCACAAAGAGCGGATCTCGGTCGCAGTAGCGGAAAGCGGACGCCCCGGAGCCGTGGAATACCACGGCGAGATCGGCAATGACCCTGGGGCGATCAGCAAGCTCTGCGAGCGGCTCGGGCGTCCGGGCAAGACGCTGGCGTTTTGTTATTAAGCCGGTCCGTGCGGTTATGGCGTTCATCGTCATCTCGTCAGCCTCGGGCATCGGTGCGACGTGGTGGCGCCGTCGCTGATCCCAATGAAGTCCGGCGATCGCATAAAGACAGATCGTCGTGACGCCACCATGCTCGCGCGCCTCCATCGCGCCGGCGAATTGACCCCTGTCTGACGCCCACGCCAGGCGTGCGCTGGTCGAAGGCGCCTGGGCTTATCCAATGAAGCCGCGCATCGGCCGTCATAAGGTCGACCGCATCGAGGCCCTGCCAAAAATCGTTCGCGACAAAGGATGGAAGGCACAAATTCGGCTGTGCGCCTGATTTCGTCGGCTGAGCGCGCGCGGCAAGACCGCCAATGTGGTCATCATCGCCATCGCACGCGAGATGGTGGGCTTCATCTGGTCGATTGCCTGCGCGATCCAATCCGCCCCGAAGATCGCGTGGTCATTCTTTAAATTCAACAGTAGGCTCTGTTTTTCTCCCACCTGTTTTGAGTGAGTGGGGGCGACGATAATCGGAGCGATAGGGGCTCCGACAAATGTCGATTTCAATGCATAAACATATGTCGGAGCGTGAAGTGGCTCCGACGCGGCGGATCGAGGTCTTCACGGGTGCGGGGCGTCGGAGGACATGGGGCGCAGATCAGAAGGCGGCGATTGTCGCCGAGAGCTTCACAGAGGGCGCGAGCGTTTGTGAAGTGGCGCGGCGGCATGGTCTAACGCCGCAGCAACTTTTTACGTGGCGCCGTCAGGCGCGCAAAGAGACCGAGGCTCGCGAAGACGCAGGCGCGCCGCCACTGTTCGTTCCCGCAATCATGCAGGGGCCTGTGCCCGCGTCGCCGGCGAAGCGCAAACGACGCGTCCTGCGCCAGGAAACCGATTCGACGCCGACGATCGAACTCGAAGCCGATGGCGTCACGGCTCGCTCGCCGAATGCAACGCCGCCATCGCGCGCCCATGGAGACGATGAACGGCCGGCCGATGCGCAAGCTCGGGATCAGCCGAAGAGACCTGTTCGAGAAAATAGAGCGCGACGCCCTCGGCCCCTTGCCCGCGACAGAGTGGGAGTTCGCCGAGTGGAAGCGGGCGCGCGTCAATATCGATTATCACATCGATGCCGAGAGCTTCTTCTACTCAGTTCCGCACGCCCTCATCCACGCCGAGGTCGACGTGCGCGTCACCGAGCGGATGATCGAGGTTTTTCACCGTGGTCAGCGCGTCGGGCTGCACGAGCGCCGCTACATGGGCGCCCGGCACGGCACGGCCCCGGAGCACATGCCGAGCGTGCACCGGCGTTACGCCGCCTGGACGCCGGATCGCTTCCGCCGCTGGGCGGCGACGATCGGGCCGCACACCGAAGGGCTCATCGCCGCCATGCTCGCCGCGCGGCGTCATCCCGAGCAGGGCTTTCGGACATGTCTCGGGGTGCTGAAGCTCTATCGCGGCGTCGAGGCCGCAAAGGCCGAAGCCGTCTCCGCCCGCGCGCTGGAAATCGGTGCCTTCAATTGCAAGAGCGTCGCCGCATTGCTCACCGGCAAATCCAGGGCTTCCGGCGCCGGAGACGCCCTCCGGCAACGCTGCTCGATCACGAAAATCTCCGCGGTCCCGGCTATTACCACTGAAAGGAATCCATCGATGCTCGCCCACCCGACACTCGATCTATCGAACGCGCTCGGGCCCGGGCTCTATGGCCTCGCCAAATGGTTCAAGGAACTCGAGCACAAGGCCGAGGCCCGAGGCCTCGAGCACGCCGAATGGCTCGGCCTGCTGCTCGAATACGAGCTGACGCTGCGTCGTCAGAAGCGCTTCGAGACGCGCTCCCGCGCCGCTCGCCTGCGCCATCCGGCCAGCGTCGAGGATGTGGATTATCAGAGCACACGCGGTCTCGACCGGGCTCTGTTCCTGAAGCTCGCCGCCTGCGACTGGATCGCCGAACGGCGCAATCTGCTGATCACCGGGGCGAGCGGCCTCGGGAAGAGTTGGCTCGCCTGCGCGCTCGGCCAAAAGGCCTGCCGGCAGGACATATCGGTGCTCTATTATCGCGTGCCTCGGCTGTTCACCGATCTCACCGTCGCGCATGGCGATGGAAGCTACGGCCGGCTGCTGCGCAAGATCGCACGCGCGCGACTGCTGATCCTCGATGATTGGGGGCCGGAGGCGCTCGTCGGCGATCAGGCGCGCGATCTGCTGGAGATCGTCGAGGACCGCTACGACGCCGGCTCCCTCGTCATCACCAGCCAGGTTCCGGTCGATCGTTGGCACGAGATGATCGGCATACTGACGATCGCCGACGCCATCCTCGATCGCGTCATCCATAACGCCTACCGGCTCGAGCTCTCCGGCGACAGCCTCCGCAAGCGCCGCTCGGCGCCATGGCCGCATCGAGCAGCGCAGCGTCGGCGTCCTCACCGAGGTCGACTGGCTGAACGGCGAGCGGCGCTTGCCGGGCGAGCTGCGCCTGCCGAACGCCGCGCCGATCATCCGCGTCAAATCGCTGGCGGAGCTTGCCGACCGCGGCCGCTTCGAGACGCGCTACTCATCTCCTCGGCTCGCGGCGACGCGGGTGGCAGAGGCCGTGCGCGGCCACTGGGGCATAGAGAACCAGCTGCATTGGGTTCTCGACGTCGTCTTCGCCGAGGACCAATCGCGCCTCGCAAGGGCCACTGCGCGCGGAACATGGCCATCGTCAGGCATTTCGCCGTCAATATGATCCGCACGGCGCAGAGCCTGAGAACAAGCCCATGAAACCACAACGAAAGGCAACAAAGCCCACACGCACCAGCATCAATCTCCGCAGAAAAATCGCCAGCTGGCGCGAGGATTATCTCGCCATAGCCTTGGGAGCTTCACCCCGTTAACCCGGATTCGGAGGCCTGTCTGGGTTGCAGCAACCTAGAACAGGTTGATCGCTCGAACGCGAGGGGGAGTTTCGGCGCGGGAGTTGCCGTGATTCATAGAGGGCCTCGCATCATTGAGGCCTTCGATGTCCAAGAGCAGCCTTCTCGACCATTTTTCCGCCCTCGAGGACCCGCGCCAAGCCTGGAAGGTCGTCTATCCCTTGCCGGAAATTCTGCTGATCGTCCTGTGCGGGACCATGGCCAAGGCCGAGGATTTCTGCGAGAACCAGCGCTGGGCCAGGCAAAAGCTCGACTTTCTGCGGCGTCTCCTCCCCTTCGAGAAGGGCGTCCCCTCCCATGACGCGCTCAACGATCTGATGAACGCTCTGCCGGCCTCGCTCTTTTCCGAATGATTCACCAAATGGGTGGAGAGCCTGCGCGAGAGCGCGCCCGACATTGTGGCGATCGACGGCAAAACCTCGCGCCGCGCGCATGGCAAGGACGGCTCGCCGCTGCATCTGGTTTCCGCCTGGGCGTCGCGTCAGCGCCTCGTGCTCGGCCAGGAAGCGGTCGACAAGAAGAGCAACGAGATCGTCGCCATTCCGCTGCTGCTCGAGCGCTTGGAGCTCTCTGGCGCGCTCGTCGCCATCGACGCCATGGGCTGTCAGCGCGAGATCGCCGAGAAAATCCGCGCCAAGGGAGCCGATTATCTTCTCTCCTTGAAGGACAATTGGCCGACGCTCGCCGAGGATGTGCGCCTCTATTTCGAGCGCGAGCGCGCGGCCTGCGACATTCACGAGACGACCGACGGCGACCACGGGCGCATCGAGCTTCGCCGTCATTATGTCTCTCACACGGTCGACTGGCTTTCCACCGACCGCCGCTTTCCCGGCAAGCCGCGCTTTCCGGCGCTCGCCATGATCGGCATGATCGAGGCGACGATGGAGCGGGACGGAAAGACGAGCGTGGCGCGCCGTTACTATCTCTCCTCGGCGCTATTGTCCGCCAAGCAGTTCGCCCACGCAGCCCGAGCCCATTGGGGCGTGGAGAATGGTCTCCACTGGGTTCTGGACGTGTTCCACGACGACCTGATGCGTCTTGGCACCGAGAACGGGCCCGCCAACATGGCGACGATCAAGCACGCCGCTCTCAACCTCATCAAGGACATCCCCGATAAGGCCAGTCTCAAAATCAAAAAGAAAACCGCCGCCTGGCCATAACCCAACCCTGGCGCTGAGGTTCAAGCGATTCCCCCTGCAACCTAGAACGGCCGGTTGACAAACATTGCTTTCGATGGCAAACGTATGCTTTCTATTGTCGGGAGTAGCGGATTATCCTTGCTTAAAAAGTTAGGGAAGCTCGTTATCCTGCGTCGTATTCCAAACTAAAGGGCTGCGCAGTTTGATTAGCCGTGAATTCTTGAAGGCGACAACATCCAGATTCCAGCCAATTCATTTACTAGCATCACGGTGGGTGTGCGCAATGGATGTAAATGTGCCTTTCTATTGCTACGGAACCAAAATACTCACTGTTTACGGCGAAGTTCCGGTTGAAGACCTTAAGGTCGGCGATTTAGTTGTCACGATTGTTGGCGAGCATAAACCTATATGTCGGGTCAGCCATCGCGAGGTCGATTGCTACCGTCACTCTGATCCCACAAGTATTTGGCCCATTCGCATCTCTGCCCACGCATTCGGGCAGAACGCACCGGTCCGTGATCTCTATGTGTCACCTTCGCAGGCACTTTGTTTCGACCTAGTAGGTGAAGTTCTTATTCCTGCCCGCGCCCTCGTCAATGGTGCAACGATCGCCCAAGTCGAAGTGTCGAGCGTGATCTATTGGTACGTCGAGTTGGAGGGACATGAACTTCTGCTTGCGGAGAACAAGCCTAGCGAGGGCACTCCTGGCATAGGCAAGCAGGCATTCTTTCAAGAGTGTGGCGCTGCTTTTGCTCGGCTCCCGGAGCTTGCTGACCCGTCGATAGCCGCGCCGGAATTGTCGCGCCCGCTCTATCGCGAAGGACCGATCGTCACGGCTGTACACGAGCAGCTGCTCTCAAGGGCCAAAACCTTGGGCTGGACGGTGGACCAAGCGCCTCCGCTCGATCTGCATCTGCTCGTCGACGGAACGCGGATCGAGCCGGTCGTTCGCGGATGGTTCTTTCGCTTTGCAATTCCACCGAAGGCGCAACAGGCATGGCTGATATCGTCCATGTCGCGGCCGTCTGACGTGAGCGACAGTGATGACGGTCGCAAACTCGGGGTGTGCATTGTGGGGCTAACTCTTTGCGATGGCTTCGGGTCGGAGCGATCGATCGATCTCGGCGATCCGCAGTTCGACCATTGCGGCTTCCATCACTTCGAAGAGGGTCAACGTCGCTGGACCTCTGGGTGCAGCCGAATACCTCCAGCGTATTTAAAAGAATGCACAGATGGAATGTTCCTACGCATCGAGCTAGGCGGTCCGATGGTGGCGCGGTGGACTGAACCGCAGCAGAACGCTATCTCTATTATTTCCGCGACGGGGGATGGTGCAAATTTCGCCCTCATCCAATCAGGCAATTGAACGACGCGCTCTTCCACTCGCTGGTCTCGCCATTCTCGCCCTGGATGCGGGCGCGCGGCACGACGATCTCCGTCTTTCCGAACGTGCCTGTCAGCGCGCGCCTGCGATGGCCATGCCGGCAGCCGACGATCGGCGCGGCGGCGTCTTCGTCTGGGCCCGCTTTGCGGCGTGCGTAGCGCGGCCGCGACAGAGCGCGCTCTCCAACTCCTCTTCCAGCATCGTCTCGATGAAGCCGCGCACGCGCTCCCGAACGCCATCCTCGATCGGGTCGAACCAATTGTCGAAAAGCATGATGTCGGCGGCGACAGCCGCCGTCTTCGTGGTATCCTTCGTTATGGCGTGGTCTCCTTCCAGCGCTCCAACGCTGGAATCAGTTGGGTTCAGCACCCCGGAGACTACGCCAACCCAATTCCCACCACTCCCGCGACGGCACCTGCGCAAATTTCTTCGCCGCTTCAGGATATAAGCGATCGTGCCCCTGGAGATGGTGTAGCTCAGGTCGGTCCCGTACGAGGGATCCGGCATCAGCCGGTTTGATCAGGCGGCCACGGCGGGCGGCTTGACGATGGGATCATCGCTCAAAGCGGCGATTGTTTCGTATTCGTCCGGTAGCGGCCGCCTTACGAATCAGCTCGTCGGATAAGACACTGTGACTAGCCACAGGTTAGTCACAGAGAGCCATGGATCGCATCGAGGTCATCACGTCGGTCGAGCGACGTCGCAAGCACTCTCTCGCCGAGAAGGAGCGATTGGCCATGGCGGCCGCGGCTCCGGGGGCGAACGTCGTAAAGATCGCGCAGGCGGCCGGCGTCGACCCGAGTCTTCTCTATCGGTGGCGAAGAGCGCTCTCGACGGCGCCATTGATATCGAGCGAGCTCGACACGCGAGACGCGCCGACTTTTGTTCCTTTGACGATCGCGGCCCCGACGCCAGCGCCTATGCCCGCGTCGGAGCCGGGGCCGTCGATGATCACCATCGAGTTCGCGGGCGGCGCACGTATGAAGATCGAAGGCGCGCCCGATGCGAAGATATTGGCGAGCGTCATAGGCGCCTTGTCGAAGGCGGAGCGCTGAGCGATGATTTCCTTCGGCGGCGGCGTTCACGTGTTCTTATGCACCGGCCATACCGACATGAGAAAGGGATTCGACACTCTCGCCTTGCTCGTGCAGGAAGGCATGAAACGGAATCCTCACGCGGGCGATCTCTACGTCTTCCGAGGCCGTCGAGGCGACAGAATAAAGCTGATCTGGCACGACGGCCAGGGCGCATGCATGTTTACGAAACGTCTCGAGCGCGGACGATTCATATGGCCTTCGGCGACGAGCGGCGTGGCGGCGATATCGGCCGCGCAACTGGCCTTTCTTCTCGACGGAATCGATTGGCGAATGCCCCAGAAAACATGGCGTCCGAGCGCCGCTGGATAAGCCCGGCCAATCGCGTCGAGCGATAATTTCGCGCGCGATTTTTCGGCGCGAATATGCTCTACTTCGTGTCGTGACGACGAGCTTCGAGCCACTTCCCTCAGACCTCGCGAGCGCGCATGCGCTGATCCTCGCGCAGCGCGAGCTGCTGGAGCAAGAGCAAGCGGCGCGCATCAACGCGCAGAGCGAAGCGAAGGTTCGCGCGCTCGAGGTGGAGCGGCTGAAGCTGCTGCTCGCCAAGGCGCGGCGCGAGGCCTTCGGCCAATCATCCGAACGCGCCAAGCTGCTCGTCGAGCAGCTCGAGCTGGCGATCGAGGATCTGGAAGAAGCGCAAGGAGCCGAAGAGGCGAAGGCCGATCTCGCCGCGCCGAAAGCCGGCAAGACGCGGCCCCCGAGAGGGCCGCGCGGCCCGCGCAAGCTGCCGGAGAATCTCCCCGTCGAGCGGATCGTGGAGCCTGCTCCCTGCGCCTGCGGCAAATGCGGCGGCCTGCGCTTGCACAAGCTCGGCGAGGAGGTGACGAAGACGCTCGAATGCGAGCCGCGTCGCTGGAAGATCATCGAGCATGTGCGCGAGAAGTTCACCTGCCGGGATTGCGACGCCATCACCGAAACGCCGGCGCCGTCGCATCCGATCCCGCGCGGCTTCGCGGGGCCGAGCTTGCTGGCGATGGTTCTGGTGAACAAGTTTCTGCTGCATCAGCCGCTCAATCTTCAGAGCGCGACCTTCAGGCGCGAAGGCGTCGAGATCGACACGTCGACGCTCGCCGATCGGGTCGGCGCCTGCGTCGTCGCGCTCGCGCCCATTCTCGACGCGCTGCGTCGTCACGTGCTCGCCGCCGAACGGATCCACGCTGACGACACGACGGTTCCGGTGTTGGCGAAGACGAAGACGCGGACCGGCCGCCTCTGGGTCTATCTGCGCGACGATCGGCCGTTCGGCGGAAAGACGCCGCCGGCCGCTTTCTTCGAATATTCGGCGTCGCGCCATGGCGAATATCCCAGCGCTCATCTTTCCGGCTGGGCCGGCGTCATGCAAGCCGACGCCTTCGCCGGCTTCAACGAACTCTATGATGCGAAGCGAAAGCCGGGACCGATTTTAGAGGCCGCGTGCTGGGCGCATAGCCGACGCAAATTCTTCGAGCTCGCCAAGCTCGCGAAGGCGCCGATCGCAATCGAGGCGGTGCGCCGTATCGACGAGCTGTTCGAGATCGAGCGCAGCATAGCCGGAAAGCCGCCCGACGAACGAAAGGCGGCGCGTCGATCGCAATCGAAGCCGCTGGTCGACGCGGTGGAAACGTGGCTGCGAGAGCAACGCGCGCTCCTCTCGGTCAAGAGCGATATCTGCAAGGCGATCAACTACAGCCTCAACCGCTGGGCGTCATTCACGCGGTTTCTCGACGACGGGCATATATGTCTCTCCAATAATGCCGCCGAACGCGCCTTGCGTGGCGCAGCAATCGGGCGCCGCGTCTGGAAATTCGTCGGCTCCGACGAGGGCGGACGCCGGGCCGCCGCCGTTCTTTCACTGATCGAGACTTGCAAGCTCAATGATGTGGACCCGCAAGCCTGGCTCGCGCATGTCCTCGCCAAATTGCCCGACCATCCGGCTACGAGGGTCGACGAGCTCCTGCCATGGCGCTGGAAGGCAGAGCGCCCATCCACGCCGAAAGCGGCCGACGAAATCGCGGCTTAAAGATTCCGCCCTTGCCGGAGATCTCCGCGGCCTTCGCCAGATGAATACATTGTTTCCAGGGTCATATAGCGGCCACGCTGCACGGCCCATTCGTCATTCTGTTCCAACAAGATCGCGCCGACGAGGCGCTTGATCGCCTTCTCGTTCGGGAAGATGCCGACGAGCTCGGTGCGGCGCTTGATCTCGCCATTGAGGCGCTCGATGCCGTTGGTGGACTGGATTTTCGGCCAGTGATCCTTGGGAAAGCTCGCATAGGCGAGCACGTCGCATTCGGCGTCGTCCATGAAGGCGGCGAGCTTTGGGACCGTCGGCCGGAGCTGATCGGCGACCTTGCGCCATTGCGTCTTGGCGGCGCTCTCGTCCTCTTGCGCGAAAGCGGTGCCGATCAGCGCCGAGACGACGCGCCTTCCGCTCTTACCGGCGTGGGCGAGCGCGTCGCGCATGAAATGCACGCGGCAGCGCTGCCAGGAAGCGTTCATCACTTTGGCGACGGCGGCCTTCAGCCCCTCATGCGCGTCGGAGATGATGAGCTTGACGCCGCGCAGTCCTCGCCGGCGCAGGCCGCGCAGGAACTCGGTCCAGAAGGTCTCGGCTTCGGAGGGACCCGTTTCCATTCCGAGAACTTCAAGTCGTCCGTCGGCGTTGACGCCAACGGCGACGATCGTCGCCACCGAGACGATGCGGCCGTTCTGGCGCGCCTTCACATAGGTGGCGTCGATCCAAAGATAGGGCCAGTCGCCCTCGAGCGGACGCTCGAGGAAGGCGTCGACCTTCTCGTCGATCTCCTCGCAGAGCCGGCTGACCTGGCTCTTGGAGACGCCGGAGCCGCCTATGGCTTTGACGAGATCGTCGACGGAGCGTGTCGAGACGCCATGCACATAGGCTTCCTGAATGACGGCCGCGAGCGCCTTCTCGGCCATGCGGCGCGGCTCGAGGAAGCAGGGGAAGTAGGAGCCTTTTCTGTGAGTGCCGGGCGTAAACTCCCCAAATGTGCCGATTGAAAGTTCCCCAGTTTTCGTGACGCCGGGCCTTCCAGGGCATGCCCTGGAAGGCCCGGCGGCGCGCCAATTCGCCGATGCTGCTCCCCTCGGCGGGGAGGACGGCGCGGTGATCAAACTCGGGGAAATTGTCATGATCCTGGAACTACATCGTCAGGGCGTCTCGGTGTCCGCCATAGCGCGCCAGCTCGGAATCGACCGGAAGACCGTCCGCAAGCACATCGCCGCGGGACTGACGGCGCCCAGCTACAAAGCCCGGCCGCCGCGCGAGCGCGCAATCGCGTCGTTCGAGGCCTATCTTCGGGAGCGCCTCGCCGCCTATCCGGCCTTGAGCGGCCGCCGGCTGTGGCGCGAGATCAAGGGACACGGATATGCCGGCGGCTACACCGCGGTCACCGACCTGCTGCGTGAGCTTCGCCCGCCTCGCCCTAAAGGCTTCGAGGTCCGCTTCGAAACCCCGCCCGGAGAGCAGGCGCAGGTCGACTTCGCCCGCTTCGACCTCGAGTTCCTCGACGCGCCCGGCGTCAAGCGGATCGTCTGGCTCTTTTCCATGGTCCTCGGCCATTCCCGCTTCATCTGGGCGCGCTTCGTCCTGCATCAGGACATGCAGAGCGTCCTGCGCTGCCACATGGCCGCCTTCGAGGCGCTCGGCGGCGTTCCGCGCGAGATCCTCTACGACCGCATGAAGACCGCCGTCATCGGCGAAGACCCGGACGGTCTCGTCGTCTACAATCGCGCGCTGCTCGACCTCGCCCGCCATTACGGCTTTCGACCACGCGCTTGCAAAGCCTATCGCGCAAAAACGAAGGGGAAGGTCGAGCGGCCGTTCCGCTATATCCGCGAGGATTTTTTCCTCGGCGGCTCCTTCCGCGATCTCGACGATCTGAATGCTCAGCTGCGGAACTGGCTCGACACGGTCGCCAATCCGCGCGTCCACGCCACGTCGAAGCGCGTCGTCAACGAGGCCCTCGCCGAAGAGAAGGCGGCGCTCGAAGCATTGCCGCCCATGGCCTATCAGGCGGTGCTCCGGCTCGAACGACGCGCCTCGCATGAAGGCATGGTCAGCGTCGGCGGCAATCTCTACAGCGTGCCGGACACCACGCGGCGGCGCGTCCTCGACGTCCATGTCTTCGCCGACGCCATCCGCATCTTCGAAGACGGCGAGCTGATCGCCACACATGCGCCACTCGAAGGCCGCGGCGAGAAGCGTCTCGATCCGGCGCATCGCCGAACGCCGTCGCCAGCGCCGCGCCGACGCCCGCCCGAAGAGCCGCAGCCCGTCGTGCGGCGCGCCGGCGATCTCGCCGCACGACGTCCTCTGGCATTCTATGACGCCGTGGGCCGTCGCCTGGCCACGCAGGGAGGCTCGCGATGAACGCCGCGCCCTCCGCGATCATCGATCGCGTCAAACGCAATCTCGTCGGCCTGAGAATGCCGCGCGCCCTCGAAATCCTCGACGTCGCCCTGCGCGCCGTCGAGCGCGGCGAAGCCACGGCGCTCGATGTCGTCGACATTCTCCTCGCCGAGGAACTCACCCTGCGCGAGAATCGCCGCGTCCGGATGGCGCTTCAGATGGCGCGTCTATCTGCCATCAAGACTCTTGCCGGCTTCGACTTCTCCTTCCAGCCCTCGCTCGACAAGAGCCGCGTCATGGCGCTCGCCGAGTTGCAGTTCATCGACCGCGCCGAAGCCGTCCATCTCACGGGCCGCCCGGCACCGGGAAAACGCATCTCGGCCTGGCGCTCGGCGTCGAAGCGGTCAAAGCCGGCCGCAGCGTCTACTTCGCCTCCCTCGCCGACATCATCGCGGTCCTCGCCAGAGCCGAGCGCGAGGGAACGCTGCGGGAAAAGATTCGCTACTTCTGCCGTTTCGCGCTGCTGATCGTCGACGAGATCGGCTATCTGCCGGTCACGCCGGGCGGCGGCAATCTGTTCTTCCAGCTCGTCAACGCCCGCTATGAGAAAGGCGCGATGATCCTCACCTCGAACCGCGGCTTCGCGGAATGGGGCGACATCTTCGGCGACGCCGTTGTCGCCACGGCGCTTCTCGACCGCCTCCTGCACCATGCCGTCGTCTTCCAGATCGAAGGCTCCAGCTATCGCCTGCGCGAGCATGCCGACCTCTTGCCCGAACATGTTCGGACAAAAGCCAGCATCCAGCCGGCGCCCATCCCTCCGACGCTCCGGCGTCGCGGAAGACCGCCCAAAAACGGAGGCGCCGATCAGATCGCCGGCTGATCGCCGTGCCCGCCAGACTGGGGAATTTTACTTCGGCGCTTCTGGGGAAATTAAAAGCGGCATTTACATTTTCTCAGCTTGGTCCCGGCGCGCGTCTCCCAATCGCGATCACGATAGCCGTTACGCTGGACACGGCGGTCCGCCGAACGCTCGCCGTGGGCGGCGCCGGTCAGGGCGCCCACTTCGAGCTCCATCAGCCGCTCGGCGGCGAAGCCGATCATCTCACGCAGGAAATCCGCGTCCGGGGACTTTTCCAGCAGGGCGCGAAGGTTCATCATATCGTCGGTCATCGGTGTTTCCTCGGTTGCGTTCGAATCGCAAACCGATGCTACCGGAAAACCGCCGATGACCGCCCGAGCGCCGCTGCTACACCTCTCCAAGGAGCACGATCATATAAGCCGGTTTAAAACGAATCCACTAGACATTTACGGTTATCCCGACCTGCAGCTCAGGCCACACAGCCTGCGGGCACGGGGGCATGCGGCCTCTCCAAGCTCATTCACTTCCGCCGCGTTGCGAGCCGCTTCGAAAAAACTGTCCAAAAGTTTCGAGCAATTTTAACTCTCGCCGCCAATCGACGTCATCCGCCCGGGCTGCCATGACGGTCTTCGGCGTAGGCTTACGAGCCACACGTCAAGACTCAATTTTGAATCCAATGCCGGCGTCGGCGCACCCGATTGTATTTGCTTGACAGGGTTTCATACCTGCCATTATGTGCGGCAAGAGTGGCAGATACACTGCATGTCCGTGTTCCGTCTACCGCGGCCTAAAATAGGGGGATTTAGCAATGGACTCGGTCAGCAATGCATCCTACGCATCCGATCATTACGCCTTCCTGCAACATTTGCATGAGCGGCTTCGGCCCGAGGTCTATTTGGAGACGGGGGTCGAACATGGGAGCACGCTGCAATTGGCACAAGCGCAGGCGATCGGCATCGATCCCCAGCCCCAGTTGACTGTCGCTTTACGCGAGAATATGTGCATTTATGAGCAAACCAGTGATGACTTTTTTGCGTCGCATGAAGTATTCGGTCTGACTGGGCATAGGCCGATCGACTTGGCTTTTATCGATGGATTGCATCTCTTTGAGGCGGCGCTTAACGACTTTATCAACATCGAAAGGTACAGCCACGCCGGTACCGTGGTTTGTATCCATGATGTATTGCCCTCGACGGTAAAGATGGCTGCCCGCGATCCCCAGCCCGACGGGTGGACGGGCGACGTTTTCGGCTTGGTGTTGGCGCTTAGAGAGCATCGTCCCGACTTGTTCTCGGCAACAATTGACGTCCCGGACACCGGTATGCTGGTGCTGAGTAATCTGGATCCTGCCAACACGACGTTGCGGGACCGCTATCCGCAGATTTTGGCACAGCATATGGCTATCGATTACGCTCGAATACATGAGCATCGGAACGCCGTCTTTGATTTGGTTCCATATTCCGAGGCGATTGTTGATTTTCTGGTGGAAAGCATGGAAGTCAGTCGAGCTCGTGCACGTGTGCGTAGCGCATGCGACTTTCTAAACGGAGAGCCACGGGTGCGGTTGGGAGACTCCCGCTTGGCGTCAGTGCGATAATAGAGCAAGAACAGATTATGGACATCGCGCAAGCTCTAGCAAGTCTCCCATCGCTCCTTTCTTATGAAACCGGCGAGGCGAGAGAGCGTAGTCTAGACTTCTCTTACACATTTAGCGACGGCGTCTGTTATATACTGAGCCAAAGCTACAATGAGGGTTTGTGTGACGTCCCTGTCGTCGTGGAACATATTTTGGGGAAGTTGAAGGAATCCGCGCGGTCGCCAAAACAAGCCGACCTGACGCGTTTCCTCATATATCTTCTTGCTGTTTTGTGCTCCAATAATCGAGGTGTTGTCCTCGTTCTGAACGAGGCAAGTGCCTTTCGTGGCGCTTGCGACCATTTATCGCTTTCGACTTTGTTCGACAATATCATCATCATCCTTCATCGTCCTGGGATAGACTGCGATGGCGCGCAGGAGACAAGGATCAACGGACATTGTCTCGATAATGCGGCAGTCCTTGTCGGTTTAGGCTGCGCGCCTACCGAAATTGTCGCGCTATTCGAAGGCGGTATTTTCCCGCCGCGCGGCGTAGCGGTTTTCTGCGAAGACGTGCCGTCGGCACCATTGCTCCAGGCTGCACCCGGTTCTGTTTCCATCATCGATCTGAAGGTCGATTTTGGGGATGGCCCTACCCTCGGCGCTTATTGGGGGATTGTCGATTGACGTTTCTAATTCAACAACTTTCCGGTGGTGACCGATTTGCGTTCGTTTCGAGGTATGGCTCTGACGCTCGGTGGCGCAAGACCGCGTCGGAAGTCCGATTGAGAACACCGCGACCGCGTTATCTCGCTGGCGCGGCGCACAAGCGTGATGCGGATAGAGACTTTGGTGAACGCATTTTGTTGGCAGAAGAAGCAGGATGCCTAGTTCTCAACGGTGCTTATGTATACGATTATGGTCTTGTGATCAAAGAAAATACCATGCTACTCGACAAGGCGTTGACAGTGCCTCCGGACGGGCTCGGAGCTTGGGGATTTTACACTGGCGTAGAGCGATCGGGCAATGGAACGTACAACCTGCGAGGTTCCGTTCTGCGTAGGGAAACTGTAAAACAGGCAGTGGTTCTACTGCGCCGTGGAGATGGGGTGCATGGGCATTGGCTACTCGAAGTTTTGCCTCGCGTACTAGTCGCCAAAAAATTCGTCGGAGATGATGCAACTTTTGTTGTTGCAGCGCACACACCAGACTACCAAATAGAAATGTTGGAAGCTCTCGGCGTTTCGCGCGATCGGCTATTTCGATTGGCTCGCGATGAGGCCTTATTGTGTGAAGAACTGTACGTTCCCAGCGTGGCTCACACTAACGAACTTTGGGTTCATCCGTTCGCAAATGAAACATATAACGAACTCATCCGTCACGTCAACCATCGTCAACAGCTCAGCAGTTCTGTGAGCAGACTTTTATTTGTGACCCGTGGAACCCGAGAACGTGATCCCCGTCCTTTGTTAAACTACGCTAACCTAGAAGAAATTGCTAGGGCGAACGAATACGAAATCGTTGACCCTGGCGTTGTTCCCTGGCATGATCAGATTCGCCTTTTCTCTCAGGCTAGCAAAATTGTTGGCTTATGCGGCTCTGGCCTTCATAACACCGTGTTTACTGGGCGCGACGCGCATGTTTGCACTTTGCAGCCGAATCAAAACAATAACTTCTTGCAGTCTTCTATCGCCGCCATTCGTGGGCATGAAGTATCCTATTTGTTAGGTGAGGCCTTTTCGGCATTCGACAAGCGCACGCATGACGCAGGCTATATTGTAGATCCTAAGCTATTTAAGCTATTATTGCAGCATTTGTTGTAGAATACCGCATCGGCTCAAAATATTCCGCTGTGCTTCCATTTGGAAGCATTTGTTTCAACGAATAGACGCCTGTCATTCGCTGGAGTTCAGACACGGTCCTCTCTTCGCCCGCGGTGCCGACGTCAGTGGTCTGGCGCTGGCGGCATCGTTTTGCCGCGGAAGACATTACCCCATCAGTAAGGTAAGGCTCCGCCGAAGGCCGTCTGGCGATCGGCGCGGCTGGTGTCGATAGTCGCGCGCGTGGCGCGGGGATCGTGTCCACTATCGATGATGGACACTATCTCCGAATATTCCGTCGCCGCGTCCGGCGTGATCGTTACGGGCAGGATCGGCGCGTGTTCCTGCGGCGCAGTCGCGACGACGCCGAACTGCCGACGCCAGGTGAAGAGCTGATTGGTGTTGAGGTCGTGCCGCCGCGCGACCTCGGCGATCGAAGCGCCCTCCTCGAGGCTCTCGTCGTATTCGTCCGGCCGCGGCCGCCTTACGAATCAGTGCATCGGATAAGACACTGTGACTAGCCACAGGATAGTCACAGAGAGCCATGGATCGCATCGAGGTCATCACGTCGGTCGAGCGACGTCGCAAACGTAAGGCTCCGCCGAAGCTTTCAATTACCCACAAATTCACTCAGCGCTGCCTCCGCGCCTATCTCGATATCGGTTAGGCGCGCGAGGCCACGCCATATAACAATGCTGCCCGGCGGCGAGTCGCCGGCCCTTGCGAGATAGCCCCCCAATCGAGCGAGCTTTATGAGGTAGAAGCTGAGCGTCGTAGGCATTCGCCGTAGGCCGCAGAACGACGTATTCGACGCTGACGGCGGAGCGGTCAGTGCGGGCCAGTTACGCTGCGTTGGCGGCGGTTCAAATGATGCGCCTTCCACGCTCCAGGGCAGCGTTTTGCGGCAACTTCGCAAGAACGACGCAAGGCACGGTTCCCTTGGCGACAGTTCGCCAAGTCGTAAGTTTGCGGACGCGAACGGTTTTGAAGGGATCAGCGCTCATGAGCACGCTCGAAGAGATGAAGCGAGACGGTCGCTCGACGGCGGAGTTGATAGCGGCTTCGTTGGCGCAGATCGATGATGAGGACGGGAAGCGTGCTTCTTGTAATCCCCTAGCAGTGTTGGAAGCTCGGGGGACAAGAGAGGTCTTCGACGCCGCGATCGCACTGTCTGGCGCGCGGGATTCGAAGTCACGAAGGCTCGGGGTTACCATTCTAGGCCAGTTGGGCTCACCCGCGCGCACCTTTCCAGAGGAATGCTGCGACGCCCTCCTCAAGATTATTCACCGCGAACAGGACAGAGAGGTCTTGATAGCGACTGTGTTCGCCTTTGGCCATCTCGGAAACCGTCGTTGCGAGGGTGCTCTGATCGGGCTGCGCAACCATTCTGACGACGACGTCCGCCACGGCGTGGCCTTCTCCCTCAGTGGTGCGACTTCGGATGCGGCGGTAGGCGCGCTGCTGGAGTTGATGGACGATCCATATGAAAGGGCGCGAGATTGGGCCGCCACAAGTATCGGCCAGACCGTTTCGATTGACGGCCCCGAGATTCGGGATGCGCTGCTGCGACGGGTAAATGACGCTGACGTCTTCGTAAGAGCCGAGGCGCTCCATGGCTTGGCTCGCAGGTGTCAATCGGCATCGAAAATTGACCCCCGATCGGCGTTCAAAATTGACCCCCATTTGTCGTAGGGCAGAACGCGAGCGCTCGCCCCGGCGGAGCTGGCGGGATAGCGCAGCCGGGGCGAGCGCGTTTCGGTTCGCGATATGATCGGGAGCGTCAGGCGCGGTTTTTGAAGCGCCAGCTTTCGTTGCCGGTCTCGATGATATCGCAATGGTGAGTGAGGCGATCGAGCAGAGCGCTGGTCATTTTCGCATCGCCGAACACGCTCGGCCACTCGCCAAAGGCGAGATTGGTGGTGACGATGATCGAGGTTCGTTCGTAGAGCCGGCTGATCAGATGGAAGAGCAATTGTCCGCCCGACTGCGCGAAGGGCAGATAGCCGAGCTCGTCGAGTATGATAAAGTCCATTTTGGTGAGATAGTCCGCAAAGCGTCCCTGACGACCTCCTCGCGCTTCGGTCTCGAGCCTTGTGACGAGCTCGACGGTGTTGAAGAAGCGGCCGCGTTTTCCAGCGCGAATGCAATTTCTTGCGATCGCTATCGAAAGATGAGTCTTCCCCGTACCGGTTCCGCCGACGAGAACGCAATTACGTTGTTGGTCGAGGAAGCCGCCGTTCGAGAGATCGCGCACCAGCGCTTCATTGATCGGCGCGCCGTCGAACTGGAAGTCGGCGATGTCCTTCGCCAATGGCAGCTTGGCGATCGTCATCTGATATTTGATGGAGCGCGCATGCTTTTCGGCGATTTCCGCCTCGAGAAGATCGCCGACGATGCGTGGCGGCTCATGCTGCCTCTTTATGCCGCTCGACATCACCTCGTCATAGGCGTTCCTCATGCCGAAGAGCTTGAGCTCTCCCATGAGATCAAAGAGCTTGGTGCGTTCCATCAGGCCGTTCTCCTCAATTGATCATAGCGGGCGCAGTCGGCGAGCGGCATGTGCAGCAGCGTCAACGCCTCTGGCGTCGGGATCGCCGGCAGGGGCGGCGGCTCGCGCCGGCGGGCGAGAATGTTGAGAATGACGTCGGCCGAATGGACTCCTTGGCCGAGCGCCTCCGCGCAGGCTGCCTCGATAGCGGTCAATCCGTCGTCGGCGACCGCGGCCAGAACCTTGACCATCTGTCGATCGCCATCGTTGCTGCCGGCGAGCTTGCGCCGCACGCGCTCGATCGCTCCCCGGCAACACCCAATCCTTGAACGGCGCGCCGTTCCGCAGCGCGCCCGGTTTGCGCGCGAGAACCGGGACATAATGCCAGGGATCGAATATCGTCGCGCCGCGCCCGAAGGCGCGAGCATGTTCGGCGACGACCCGTCCTTTTTGGCGGAAGACGATGCGGTCGGCGTAGGCGTGGATCTCGACCGGGGCGCCGACGGCGCTCGCATTGACCGAATATTTATTGTTGTCGAAGCGCACGAGGCAGGTCTTCGACACCGACGCGGTCAGCTCGTGGAACCCGTCGAACCGTCCGCGCAGCGGAACGAGCTTCGGCCGCTCTTCCTCGAAAACCTGCCAAATCGTCTTGTCCGGCATCTCGAGATGCGGATGCGCCTTGGCGTAGCCGACGCATTTATCGAGAAGCTAGGCGTTCATATCGTCATAGGTCTTGAACCGCAGGCGCGGCGTGAAGAACCGCTCCCGCGCCAAGCCGACCTGATTTTCGACCTGGCCTTTCTCCCAGCCGGACGCCGGCGTGCAGGCGACCGGCTCGACGAGATGGTGGCTGCACATTTGCGCGAAGCGACGATTGAACTTGCGCTCCTTGCCGACGAAGATCGCCTCCACCGCCGTCTGCCGCGCGCCAAACAAGGTGAGAGTCCAGCGTCAATCTGGATGAGAATCGCGGGGGTGTCGGCGTGACGAAGGGAGGGCGGAGCCCGAGCTTCGTCACGCCGACACCCCCGCGCGCGCCGAAAAAAACGGCCTGTCTGCCGGTCGCGGGGCCGGGTGAAGGGTCGGTTTTCCCCTCGGGAGGACCGATTCGTTGCCCGGCCGCCATGTCACCGACCGCCAGATGAGGCTTTTCATGCAATTTCGAAGAACCGACCGTGCCGCCGTCGCCGCGGCGAAAGCCGGTTTCAGCCCGGCGACCGCCTATCGGCTGGAACATGATCCCCGGCTTCCCTCGCAAAAGAAGGCGCCACGCGTCCGCCGGCGGCCAGATCCGCTGGAGAGCGTTTGGGACAGCGAGGTCATACCCATGCTGAAAGCGGCGCCCGGCCTGCGCCCGATCGGCGTGCTCGAGGAGTTGCGCCGCCGGCATCCGGAACTCGGGGCCGGCGTGCGCCGCACGCTGGAGCGGCGCATTCGGAACTGGCGCGCCATCCATGGTCCCGAGCAGGAGGTGATTTTCCGGCAGGAGCATCCTCCGGGCCGCATGGGCCTCTCGGATTTTTGCGACATGCGCGATCTCGAGGTCTCCATCGCCGGCGTTCCGCTCGAGCACCGGATCTATCACTTCCGCTTGCCATTCTCGGGCTTCGAATCCGCCCATGTCGTGCTCGGCGGCGAGAGCTTCGTCGCCCTCGCCGAAGGCTTGCAGAACGCCCTGTGGACGCTCGGCGGCGCGCCGCAGCAGCATCGCAGCGACAGTCTCTCCGCCGCCTTCCGCAATCTCGACGCCGACGCCAAGGAGGATATGACGCGCCGCTATGAAGCGCTCTGCGCCCATTACGGCATGACGCCGACGCGCAACAACAAAGGCGTCTCCCATGAGAACGGCTCGATCGAAAGCGCCCACGGCCATATCAAAGCCGCGCTAGAGGACGAGCTGCTGCTGCGCGGCTCGCGCGACTTCGACGATCTCGGCGCCTGGCGAAAGTTCGTCGACGAGCTCGTCGGTCGGCGCAACGCCCGCAACGCCGCGCGCGTCGATCTCGAACGCGCGGAACTGAAAGATCTGCCGCCGCGCAAGACGTCGGACTTCGAGGAGGAGCGGGTCTCGGTCACCTCATCCAGCGCCTTCACTTTGCGCAAAGTCTTCTACACCGTGCCCTCGCGGCTGATCGGCCATAAGCTTCTCGTGCGCCTCTATGACGATCGGCTCGAAGTTTTTCAGGGGTCGACGCATCTGTTCGATCTGCCGCGCGGCAGGCCCGGGCCAGGCGGCAAGCATGGGCATGTCGTCGATTATCGGCACGTCATTCACTCTCTGCGCCGAAAGCCCATGGCGCTGCTCAATCTCGTCTATCGCGAGCAGCTCTTTCCTCGCCGTGCCTATGCGCGCGCTTTCGATGCGCTGCTCGCCGAGACCGGAGAGAAAGCAGCCTGCAAAATTATGGTCGGCCTGCTCGCCCTGGCGCATGAGCGCGCCTGCGAGGCCGAGCTCGCCGTCGCGATCGAGGAGGAACTCGACGCCGGTCGTCTGCCGAACCTTTCCACGCTGATCGAACGCTTCGCGCCGAAGATCGCCGCGGCGCCCAATGTGATTGTCGCGCTCCCCGAGCTCGCCGTCTATGACGCGCTCGCTTCTTTCGAAGGAGCAGCGGCATGAAGGCGAACGACAAAGTCGACGCCGCTCGCGTCGATCTTCTTCTCTCCGAGCTGCGCCTTTCCGGCATCAAGCTCGTCTGGAGCGCGCTCGCCGCCACCGCCGACAAGGAGGGCTGGCCAGCCGCACGCTTTCTTGCGGCGCTCGCCGAGCAAGAGCTCGCCGACAGAGGTCAGCGCCGCTTCGCCCGTCATCTCGCCGAGGCGCGTCTGCCGCCCGGAAAAACGCTCGCCGCTTTCGACTTCGACGCCGTGCCGATGATCTCGAAAGCGCAAGTTCAAGCGCTCGCGGCCGGCGACGCCTGGCTCGAAAAAGGAGCCAATTTGCTGGTTTTTGGTCCACCTGGGGTCGGAAAATCACACTTGGCGGCGGCGCTCGGCCTGGCGCTCATCGAAAACGGCTGGCGCGTTCTCTTCGCGAGAACGACGGATCTCGTCCAGAGACTGCAAGTCGCGCGACGCGATCTCACTCTCGAAGCCGCGATCGACAAGCTCGACAAATATCATTTGCTGGTCCTCGACGATCTCGCCTACGTCGCCAAGGATCAGGCCGAAACGAGCGTCCTCTTCGAGCTGATCAGCGCCCGATACGAGCGACGCTCGCTGCTCATCACCGCAAATCAGCCCTTCGGCGAATGGGGAAAAATCTTCCCAGACCAAGCCATGACGCTCGCCGCGGTCGACAGGCTCGTCCATCATGCGACGATCTTCGAGATGAACGTCGACAGCTATCGACGGAAAGCCGCGCTCAAAAAAGCCGCTGGTCCAGGCCGCCCCTCAGCGCGCGCGACAATCAAAACCTCATCCTGATTGTCGCTCCGCGTCAATCAAGACGAACGTCACCAAAAATCCGCTTGCCTTATCGTCGCTCCGCGACAATCATCTCGTCACCGCGACCGAAAAATCTCATCCAGATTGTCGCGCTCTTCTCATCCAGATTGC
The DNA here is from genome assembly GCF_009936375.1 of Methylosinus sp. C49. Lineage (GTDB taxonomy): Bacteria > Pseudomonadota > Alphaproteobacteria > Rhizobiales > Beijerinckiaceae > Methylosinus. Next base: position 191,458 of record NZ_AP022334.1, read on the forward strand.
CGCGCCATAGCCGTCTTCATATTGTCGTAGATTCCGCGCGTGCAGGCGCCCCTGAAGAAGGTAAAGGCGCGCTGATGCGCGTCGAAAACCATCTCCTGCGTCTCACGCGGATAGGCGCGAACGAACAGCATGCGGCTGTGGCACAGGCGCATGTGCGCGACCTTCACCGTCGTCGTCACGCCGTCGAGCACAACGATCTCGTGGCTCCAGTCGAACTGGTAGGCTTCGCCCGGCGCAAAGCTCAGCGGCACATAGGCGGCTGCTGTCGCCGCGCCTTGCTCGCTGCGCCATTTGCGCGCGTAGCGACGCACGGCGTCATAGCCGCCCGCGTAGCCCAGACCGCTCAGATCTTCGAAAATACGGATCAGGGTCAGACGCTCGCGCTGCGCCTTCTTCTCGTTTTCTGCGAGAAACTCATCGAGCTTGTCCGACCAATGCCCGAGCTTGGGAAACGGCTGATTGTCCCGTTCGTAAGCGAAGGATGTGGCCTCCGACCGCAACGCCTTGCGGACCGTGTTCCGTGAAATGCCCAGATCGCGAGCGATCTCCTTGATCGTCTTGCCCTTGACGAAATGCTCGCGACGGATTCGTCCGATCGTCTCCACAATCAACATCCCCCACCGCCCGCCGTTTCAACCAAAACGGGCGGACTGTCCGGACTTCACCAGAGGGGGTCAATTTTCAACGCCGATTCCCCTCGTATGGGGGTCAAACTTGCACGCCGAATAACAGTCGCCAAGGCGATGGACTACATGCTCAAACGATGGAGCGCCTTCGCACGCTTTCTCGACGACGGCCGCATCTGTCTGACGACGCATGGAGTTGAGAAGCGGAATCTCATTCCCGCTTCAGGTTTTTTCGGCGGAAGCAGGCTTTTGCTTCGGCGGGGCCTGCTTCCAGGCGGCGACCATCTGCTCGTAGGCTTTTTCGACGCGCTCGACGTATTGCGCTTCGCGGTCACGAATCTCTTTGATCCAGTAGTCCTGAGCCGGCCCGGCCTTCCCGTAGGCCCGAGGCGCGCCCGCTTTGAGAGCCGCCTTTCTCATTTTCATCGCCGTGAAGGCAGGGCGCGCATAGGCGTAGTCGGCGCCGCTGGTCAACACATGCCAGATCATGACGGCAAGCTTTCTGGCTGTCGCCACCGCAGCGGCAGGCGCGCCTCTGGCCTTTTGCACACGATTGAAAAATGCACGCAACGGTCCTGGAGCGAGCTTGGCCGACCAGGCTGCTTCGACCAACATTCTCCGGGCGGCGACGTTGCCCTGCTTGGAAATACGTCCATGCCGCGCGGGGCGATCGCCGGACTGACGGATCTTAGGCGTCAACCCAAAATAGCTGCTCAGCTTCTCTGGAGTCGGGAAACGCGAGATATCGCCGATCGACGCCAACACCGTTGACGCGACGATCGGACCTATCCCCGGGATCGTCATCAGGCGCACCGCGCGCGGGTCTACCAGGCTTTCAGAGGCGATCACTTTGTCGAATTCCGCCAGTTGCGCGGTGATCCGCTCCAGTTCGTCGACCAGTCGCGCCAAGATCGACCTTTCGTCGTCGGGCAACGGCAGTGAGGACAGCCATTTCTTGCCGGCCTTGCCGAAAAGGTGGCCGGTAAATTTCGGGATCAAGTTCGCGTGCAAGATCGAGTGGATGCGTCCCTTCGTCCGCACGGCTTGTTCGAGCACGCCGAGCCTCTCGGTCGTTTGACGGCGCCGCCGCTGCGTGTCGTCGTCAGGGACCCAGACGTCGGGGAGAAAACCCGACGCCTGCAATTGCGCCAAGACCCGCGCGTCGATCTTGTCCGTCTTCACGCGGGCATAGGCGATGGCCCGAACCAGCCGGGGATTCGCCACGATCACGCGTTTGACGAAAGGCCGAAGGAGCCGCTCGACGGCCAAGCTGTTGCCGGTCGCCTCGATGACGACCTCGTCATCGAGAGTGAGCGTCTTTGAAAATTTGACGATGCGCTCATGCGTCAGATCGACTCGCAACTCTTTGATGAATTGCCCATCCTCCAAGATGGCGGCTTGGGCGAACGACCGATGGATATCCATGCCGATGACCCGCATTCGCTTCTCCCTACTGCTATGGGAGCCGACGGGCTTGCACGACATCTACGGATTCGCGCTCGCAGCGCAACCGGGCAAGTCGTAGGGGCGGCCATGTAACAACTCGAGCTCGCAGCTCATGGATAGGACGGCCTGCCGCCGTTTCGTGCTCCCGACGCCCCGATCCCGGTCTGATCATTCTGCCTTGACCGCGGCACAAATCTCAACCCGGAAAGCGGCGTCGGAAACTCCATACCCTTTAATAACGCTGCCGAACGCGCGTTGCGTGGCGCCGCGATCGGGCGCCGCGTCTGGAAATTCGTCGGCTCTGACGAGGGCGGACGCCGGGCCGCCGCCGTTCTTTCACTGATCGAGACTTGCAAGCTCAATGATGTGGACCCGCAAGCCTGGCTCGCGCATGTCCTCGCCAAATTGCCCGATCATCCGGCCACGAGGGTCGACGAGCTCCTGCCATGGCGCTGGAAGGCAGAGCGCGCTTCCGCGCCGAAAGCAGCCGACGAAATCGCGGCTTAAGGATTCCGCCCTTGCCGGAGATCTCCGCGGCCTTCGCCAGATGAATACTCTGAAAGTTTGACGACGCAGAGTTCGACGCCCTGCGCTTTTGCGGCGTCGGCGGCCCTTTCCCCGGTATATCCCTGATCGACATAGATCAGCTCGACGCTCTCGTCGGTCGCCTGCTGCACTGCCTCGGCGAGCTTTCCGACCTCGGCGCGATCATCGACATTCGCCGGCGTGACATGCAGGGCCAGCAAATGGCCCAATGTGTCGACCGCCATATGGAGTTTCGAGCCGCGCTTGCGCTTGCCGCCGTCATAGCCTGCGCGTGGGCCGCTTTCAGGCGTCGAGCGCAGAGTGCGGCTGTCGATGATCGCCGCCGTCGGCTCCTCTTTGCGTCCCGCCGCCAGCCGCAATACGGCTCGCAAATCCTGTGCGAGCGTTTCGAACACGCCGGCCGCCATCCAGCGCTGCGCTTGCTGATACACCGCGGACCACGGTGGCAGATCGTTGGGCATGGCGCGCCAGGCTATGCCGTAACGGAGCACGTAACGCATGGCGTTGAAAAGCTCGCGCAACGAGTGCTGGCGCTGCGGCGCGCTCTCGTCCATCAGCGTCAAATAAGGCACAACGAGCGACCATTCTTCGTCGCTCACGTCAGACTGATATGGTTTGCGAATCGGAGCCATCAGATTCTATTAATGCAATCAATGCCTAAAGTACATAACACCCTCTAGCAGAGCCTTAGCGATGGTATCGTCAGGAATATTTCGAAGATGCTCCACAAGCTGCCTGAACCGGCGATCGTTGCTGCATTTTAGAGGTAAATATTTCAGCTCCCTCGCGACATGCTGTTGGTGATGGCGGTTGTCTGAAAATGCCTGCTCGTGTAACTGCTCGATAATTTCTCCTACGCGTAAATTACGAATTGCAAAGCCATTTTGCGAAATTTCTTCTTCTGGCTTTCTAGTGGCCAATATGTCCTCTAAAATACCTGGCTGTGGACATTCAGATGTTATGCGGATTAGCTCATCTCCGCCAGCACGAATAAGATAGTTCCTAAATCCAAGTATTTCAAACTTTTCTATTAATTCCTGACTGGTGTATCCGAATGAAGCGGAGCACATACTATTGCTTTCATAGATAATTTCAACATTTTTGTTGTAAGTTGAGATCTCTGCAAACCCTTCTAGGGCGGCTAATTCCGACCCCTCAATGTCAATCTTAATAACATCAGCATCTGCAAAGCCAAATATTTGCATTATATGTGCCAGTGTGTCTCCGTAGCAGGCATTTCCCGATTCGTTCGTGATATCAATGCCTCCGTAAGCACCCCAATTCTTGGAATACATCTGCGATGGAGCTGAGTATAACGCCATTGCGGCAATTGTGTAATTTGTCAAGTTATTAACCAAGCACGCTCTCGATAAACACGCGATATTTTCAGGAAGCATTTCTATAGCTAAAATTGTATGTCCAAATACAGCGAGAGGCAGTGAGAATGTTCCAATGTTTGCGCCGGCGTCTACAATTTTTATTGACCTATTATATTCATTTGCTATTGCTAGCACATACTTCATAAATGGGTGCTGTACTGAGGCTGCTCGAATAGACGACTCGTATGCGTCTGTTGTGTCGTTGTGTATAACAAAATGAACATGTCTGTTATAAAACATGTGCTCATGTATTTCAAATTCGAACTTTTTCATGACGTGTATCCGTGTCGTGTCTGGTAAAGGTCACGTTCACATTGTAATACTGGAGGGTTTATTCCGGGATTCGCCGGATAGGCCCCGGTTCGGATACTACTTTCCCCGAAGTTGCCGCTCTGTCGCGAATTTTTCTCTCGCTGGTCGGTCGGGGTTATGATCGCTGTGCGTGGGGCAGTCGGAATAGCCCGATGATCGATTTCTAGGGCAGCCAATTTGAATGTGACTTGAAACCTGTGGGGCGTCCGGTGGAATGTGGCGTATCCGATGAGCTATCGTCAACTCGAGGAAATTATGGAAGAGCAAGGTGTCGAAGTCGACCAGTCCTCGCGCAACCGCTGGGCGACCGCGCGCGCCAGATGCGCGAGGCATGCCTGCTGACTGTCGGCGTGGCGCTGCTGGGCGCTGTAGCGATCGGAGAGCCATACCTTCGGCCGCGCGCCGTTCATGGTCCGGCGCACGACCTCGGCGGAGCGGGTGAAATCGGCTTCATGCACGACCGCACAATCGCAGCGGAAAACCCAGTGATACGCGTTGACGCCTACGATGCGCATGCCGGTTTCGTCACTGGCGACGACATCGGCTGCGCGCAGCAGCGTCAGCGCCGTGTTGCGTATCTCCTCGAAAGCCGCCGCCGTGCGCGAAAACATGTTCATGAGCGCGCCCTGGCTCAACGTCAGGCCGAAGAGATCGAGAAACAGCCGTTGCAGGCGCTCGTAGGAGAGGGCTTGCTGCGTCTTCAGATAGATCGCCAGCGCGTGGATGCGCGGTCCGAATAGCGTGCCGACCGCGGCGGACGGCAGGGCCGCCTTCGTCTCCTTGCCGCAGCAGGCGCAGCGGATCGCATAGCGCCGGCGCCGACGCATGAAGGGGCGCACGAGCGGCAGTTCGACCTCGTCGTATTCGCCGATCAGCCGCCGCTCGGCCTCCGGCCCGACGGCGCCGCCGCAGCGGGCGCATTGCGTCGGCTCATGATCCTCGAAAGCGTCGGGCGCGTCGCAGAGTTTTTGCGAATGCCCTTCGTGTCCGGGCTTCGCTCCGCCGGGCCTCGCATTCTCGCGGGTCTACTTGCGGTCGGTGGACGGCAGTTTCGAAGACGTGCGAGAGGTCTTGTCCGGCCGCTGCATCCGCAGCACCAGCTCGAACAGCTCTTCCTTGGAAAGACGTTCCAAATCAGTGCGATTCATCCCTATGTTGAATCACCGAACCAGCTATGGCGCAAGGGGGTGGGTAATTAGAGCGCGGGGAGACCGGCAAGGAGTAGTCGGTGCAAGTCCGATACGATGATGATTAGCGATCCACATCGGCCCCGAGCCGTGCGGCTGTCATCAACCTCGCGGGACGTTTGCCGCAAATCTGGGACGACCCAACCACTTCCGACGCCCGCCGAAAGGCGCTGCTGCGATGCCTCATCGACAAGGTCATCCTCGACTGCGGCGACCACGATATCGCGGTCGGCCGCATCGTCTGGCGCGGCGGGGCGGTAACTCGCCTCGAAGTCAAAATGAGGGTCACCTCACTCTCCAAGCTCGCGCGCGGCGAAGAAATGCGCCAGCGTGCTCTCGCCTTGGCGCGCGAGGGCATCGACGATGACGCGATCACCGCCGTTCTCACGAGTGAAGGGCATCGCTCGCCGACCTGCGAGGACAAGGTCCTCCCCGTGACCGTGCAGAAGATGCGGCTCGCCGAGAAAGTCGAGCTGCGGCGGCCACGCACGCGATGGACCCATGGCAGAGAAGCTCTGTCCGCGCCGGAACTGGCCGCCAAGCTGAGCATCCCTGTGAACTGGCTCTATGTGCAAATCCGAAAACAGCGGCTGATGGTCGATCGACAACGCAACGGCGCGTATATTTTCAGCGACACCGAGGACGTCCTGAAGGGAGTTCTAGATCTCCGAAACCACGCGATCGGCAGTCTCGATCTCAGAAGCTGTCAACCTGACCAGGAGGGGCATCAATATGGGTGATCGAACAGCGCCGAAAATTGCGCCGCCACAAGCGCATCACGCCTTCCTCGATCTTCGGCCATCCCGCGCTGGGTTCAGTGCTACGTTCCTGAGTTCGAAAAGCGGCGGAACCATTTCGCGCGCCAAGTCCGCGGATCGTGGCGCGTTGATGAAACCTACGTCAAAATCAAGGGTCGCTGGGTCTATCTCTACCGCGCCCACGATAAGGCGGGAAAAGCGGTGGATTTTTTGCTGAGCGCGAAGCGAGACGTCGCCGCCGCCAAAGTGTTTTTCCGTCGCGCTTTCGCGCGACACGGACGGCCGCCGCGCAAAATCACGCTTGACGGATATCAGGCATCACTTCGGGCGGCACGCTGACTCGAATTCTATCTTTGAAACACCTGAATAACCTCATTGAACAGGATCACCGATCCATCAAGCTTCGTTTGGGGCCTATGCTTGGGTTCAAGCGATTCCGACATGTGGCGATCGCGATCGCCGGCGTCGAACTCATGCATCTCATCAGGAAGGGGAGATTCGCGCTGAGCAGATTTATACCAATCCTCACTGATCAAAACCCATGTGCCCAGTCGCGCAACCCGATGGACATGATGCGCCATGGCTGGTCGATGAGCTTGTTCCAAGCGGCGCAACAATGATCGACGATATCATCGTAGGGTTTTAAAACGCGGTTGGACAGCCAGTTTTCGCGCAGGAACTGCCAGACATTTTCGGCCGGGTTCAGCTCTGGACATTTCGCCGGCAAGGGAACGATCGTGATGTTGGCTGGAATGACCAGCTTGTCGGTCATGTGCCAGCCGGCGCGGTCGACGATGAGAGCGGCGTGGGCGTCCGGCGCGACAGTTTTGGCGATTTCGGCGAGGAGCAGATTCATCGCATAGGTGTTGCAGGCGGGTAGGACCAGCGCCGCGCCCTTGCCGTCCTTTGGACAGACGGCGCCGAAGATGTAGGTCGAGGCGGTGCGCTGATCGTGGGGCGCGCTCGGTCTCGATCCGCGTTTCGCCCATCGACGCGTGATCTTGTTTTTCTGGCCGATGCGCGCCTCGTCCTCGAACCAGATTTCTATCTTGTCCGAGGCGACGCGCTTTTCGCGCGCGATTTCCTCCAGACGAGAGGGGAAGTTTTTTTAAAATCCTCGATCGCGCCCTCGGCCTGCGAGTGATGACGCGGCCGCGCAGAGAGCTTGCGATAGCCCATCTTGCGCAGCTCGCGGCTCATGGTCTGTTCCGAGACGACGACGCGGAACTCCTCGAATGTCCACTGGCACAGATCGACGATCCGCCAGCGCACGACGCCATGGATGGCGGGCGTCGGCCCTCCCTCGATGAGAGCAGCCAGAGCCGCGCGATGCGCGTCGTCGAGCCGCGAGGGTTGTCCGGGGGCCTTGCGGTCCACGAGCCCGTCGGGCCCGTCATCGTTGAAACGCAGCACCCAGTCGCGAACGACCTGGAGAGTGACGCCGCCGATCTTCGCCGCCACGCTGCGCGCGCCGCCATCATAGATCGACGCCAAGGCGAGGAGACGGCGCGCTTGCGGCCCGTCCTTCGAACGCTTCGCTATCCCCCGCAAGGAGCGCGCATCGTAATCGACCCGAAGCCCAATCGCTGCCGCCATGGCGAACCTCCCAGAGTTCCGCCATTTCGAATCAAATTTCAGCCGATTCGGGAATCCCACAACGTGAGTCGGCATCTGAGAGGATTGGTACTAGAGCCGCCGGGACGACTGCGCCCGAAATCTGGAGTGCGGTGCTCGCTGCCTGATCCTAACGAACTGCCGGACCTCATCGCATAGCTATCGGCAAAAATTCCACCGCAGCCCTCCCCAGGGGCACAGCTTGCTTGATCCGACGTAGCTTGACTGCGAAGCAGTTTACGGCCTGGCGAACCGTTCGCAAATGGAAAGTACATATTCTCGTGACCACGACCTCATAGGCCAAAGCAAGAAGAGACCACTTCAGAAAGTTGACATATAATTGTGGACGAATTAAATACTAATCCACTTTGATGAACTCTGGCGGAGAAAACGGTTCGCATGTGCTCAAATAGCTAAATTTCTTAACATTGGTGGCCGAGCCAATAAATCACGCGACTGCCAACCAATTACATAATTGGGGCATCGTGGCTGATCGCCCCTACGCTTGTACATCCTCGTCGCAGGTTACAGAATGAACTGCAGAAAAATCCTAGTCATGGGCCTGCCAGGCGCGGGAAAGACGACTCTCGCCCGCATAGTTGCAAGCCAACTAAACGCAGTTTTATTCAATGCTGACGAGGTTCGAAAACATATCAATAAAGACCTTAGCTTCTCACTCGAAGATCGTATCGAGCAGGCGCGGCGAATGGGCTGGCTTTGTGATCGGGTAGTGGATGCAGGTGCCATTGCGATTGCTGATTTCGTCTGCCCGACGGCCGAAACCCGCGAGGCCTTCGGAGACGCTTTTGTTATCTGGGTAGATCGTATCCAAAAGGGTCGATTCGAGGATACAAACAGTCTTTTCTTGCCGCCTAAAACTTATCAGGTTCGAATTCCGTTCGGGGGATCACCTGAGGAGGCCGCCGCGAAAATTTACTCTATTTGGAAAAGTGCGATTTGAAAAAGCATAACATTACGTAAATGTATAAATGTTATTTAAACAAGCTTAAAAATAGCACATATGCTTGCATTTATTTTACGGTGATGACATCTAAGCCGCTCCCTAGCGTTTCACGTGTTTTTGGAATCACGACGGATTCCCAATTTGAAGGGATCGCGATTCAAGATGCTGGCTAGGCGGAGGCCAGCATCTATGGTTCGACCTCTCTCCAATGATCTTCGCGAACGTGTCGTCGCCGCTTCGGTGGCCGGCGAGAGCTGCCGTTCTGTGGCGCAGCGTTTCGGCGTGGCGGTGTCATCTGTCGTGAAATGGTCGCAGCGTCTGGGTTCGGTGGCTCCGGTCAAGATCGGTGGGCGTCGCAAGCGGGACTGTCAGGAATCTTGTGTGTGGGGCCATAGTAGTACCGCGAGAGGCGGGCTATGGTGATCAAGAAGGACACACTGGACCAATTGCTGTCGGGACGCGATCCGAAGGAGGTTTTTTCCAAGGGCGGCCTGTTCGACGAGCTGAAGAAGGCGCTGGCGGAACGGGTGCTGAACGCAGAGATGGACGACCATCTCGAGAACGAAGTGGCGGCGGGCAAGGCGAACCACCGCAACGGCTATTCGAAGAAGACCGTGCTTACCGAAACCTCGAAGATCGATATCAGGGTCCCGCGGGACCGGGAGGGGAGCTTCGATCCCAAGCTGATCGCGCGCTATCAGCGCCGCTTTCCCGGCTTCGACTGACGTGCCCCCGAAGTTTCATCCAGCGGCGAGTTGAGTCCCGGCGGTTGATACGCCCGCGGGCGTGGGGTGAGCAACAGGCGATCGGCGGAGCTGGTCCGGATTGCGCAGCCGATCGCCTGTTGCGGTGAGCGCGGCCGCATAGTCCGCTGGCGTCGCATAGCCGAGGGAAGAGTGCGGGCGCCGGTGGTTATAATCGTGAACCCAAGAGCGAACTTTCTCTCTCGCATGGTCGAGGCCGAAGAACAGCGTCTCGTTGAGCAGCTCGTCCCGCATGCGGCCGTTGAAGCTCTCGCAGAAGCCGTTCGGCATCGGCTTCCCCGGCATGATGAAATGCCATTCGATTTTGTTCGCCTCCGACCAGGACAGGACGGCGTTCGAGGTGAACTCCGTCCCATTGTAAACGATCATGCCGGGCTTGCCGCGCCTTTCGATCAGCGCCGACAGCTCGCGCGCAACCCGCTTTCCGGAGATCGACGTGTCCGGGATCGCCGCCAGGCATTCGCGCGTCGCGTCGTCGACGATGTTGAGGATTCGGAATCGTCGGCCACTGGCGAGCTGGTCGTGCACGAAGTCGAGAGACCATCGGGCATTCGGCTTCGCCTCGACGAGAATCGGCGCCCGTGTTCCCACGGCGCGTCGGCGCGCGCGGCGCTTCCTCACCGTCAGCCCTTCCTCGCGGTAGAGCCGATAGATGCGGTTCTTACCCGAGCGCTCGCCCCGCTGACGAAGCAAGACGAACAGCCGCCGGTAGCCAAAGCGCCGACGTGCATTGGCGAGATCGCGCAGCTCGGCGCGAAGCTCGGCGTCGGCCGCGCGCGTCGACGTGTAGCGCGCCGTCTTGCGGTCGATCGCGACGATCCGGCAAGCCCGACGTTCCGACAGGCCCATGACGGCCTGAAGGTGCGCGACGGCTTCGCGCTTGACGGCGGGCCCTACCATTAATGAGATGGCCCGCCCCGGCTCCCCGAGATCCACGATAATGGCGTCGTGGCTGATTCGAATCGACAGGGAGAGCCAACATGCGCAACCGACCTCTTGATGCAGCTATCTATGGAATCGATCTTGGAAAAAATCGTTTCGACGTTATCGGCTGTGATCGCACGGGAAAGCCGATCCAGCGGTTAAAGCTGACGCGCCACACGCTGTTTCCCTTTTTCTCAGCGGCGACGAAGGCCTTGATCGGAATGGAGGCCTGCCCTGGCGCGCAATGGTTGGCGAGGAAGCTGAGCGAGATGGAGCATACGGTTCGCATTATCCCGGCGCAGTTCGTGAAGCCGTTCGTTAAGTCGAACAAGAACGACGCTCGCGATGCCGAGGCTATAGCCGAAGCGGTGACGCGTCCAACGATGCGGTTTGTCGAGATCAAATCCCCAGCGCAGGTCGACCTTCAGGCGCTTCATAGAATCCGAGATCGAATCGTCGCGAATCGAACCCAGCTCATCTGCCAAATGCGGGCATTTTGCCTCGAATATGGCGTGGCGATCCGTCAGGGCGCCGGCGTTTTCAAGGCCGATATCGGGCGCGTCATCGGTGATGAGACGAACGACCTGACGCCGACGATGCGCGAGTTGCTCACAGAGCTCTGGGAGGAGTTCAAGGCTGTCGACCTGCGAATGGCTACGGTCAGTCGACAGATAGAGACCGCCGCCGGACGAATGGATGCCGCTCGCCGCTTGATGACGATCCCGGGTATCGGCCCCCTCGAAGCGACCGCTCTCATGGCGGCAGTCGGAGACGGGCGGCAGTTCAAGACGGCCCTTGAGCAGGCGCGTGACGACATCGCTCGCAGGCGTCGACGCTGGCGATCATGGCAGGAACGCCTCGACCCGCAGCGCCTCGTCTTCATCGACGAGACCTGGATCACAACCAACATGACGCCGCTGCGCGGCTGGGGGGCCAAGGCGTGCGCCTACGCGGTTTCGTTCCCCACGGTCACTGGCGCACGCTGACCTTTCTCGGCGCGCAGCGTCATGACCGGTCTCGCCGCGCCTTGCGTCTTCGACGGCCCGATCAACGGCGAAAGCTTCCGCGCCTATGTCGAGCAGCAACTCGTCCCGGCGCTCCGACCCGGCGATATCGTCATCATGGACAATCTCGGCAGCCACAAGTCCGCGGCCGTGCGACGCGCAATTCGAGCCGCTGGCGCAAGGCTCTGGTTTCTGCCGCCCTATTCGCCCGATCTCAACCCGATCGAGCAGGCCTTCACCAAGATCAAGCACTGGATGCGGCAGGCCCAGAAGCGAACGATCGACGACACGTGGCGTCACATCGGCAGCCTCGTCGAAGCGATCGACAATTCCCGAGTCCGGCGGGCACGGCGATCAGCCGGCGATAAGATCGGTATCTCAGTTTTTTGGCGGTCGTCCGCGGCGTCGGAGCGTCGGCGGATCGGAGCCGGCTGGATGCCGGCTCTTGTCCGAACATGCTTGCGCAGGCGATAGCTCGAGCCTTCGATCTGGAAGACGACGGCATGGTCCAGGAGGCGGTCGAGAACTTCGGTGGCGACAGCGGTGTCACCGAAGGTGTCGCCCCATTCCGCGAAACCGCGGTTCGAGGTGAGAATCATCGAGCCTTTCTCATAGCGAGCGTTGACGAGCTGGAAGAACAGATTGCCGCCGCCCAGCGTTACCGGTAGACAGACGATCTCGTCGACGATCAGCTGCGCGAAGCGGCAGAAGTATCCAATCTTTTCCCGCAACGTTCTCTGGCGCTCGGCCCTGGCGAGGACCGCGATGATGTCGGCGAGGGAGGTGAAGTGGACACTGCGGCCGGCTTCGACGCCGAGCGCCAGGCCGAGATGGGTTTTCCCCGTGCCGGGCGGTCTGATGAGATGGACGGCTTCGTCGCGATCGATGAACTGCAACTCGGCGAGCGCCATGACGTGGCTCTTGTCGAGCGAGGGCTGAAAGAGTTTGCATGCATCGCGTGTGGACCAACAAGACAGATCAGAGCTTCTCCGCCATGATTCATCTCGCCGCCGCCGTGATAAACTCACGATGAATCCCAACAGGCGCTAGCGCGCCAAGCAGGAAATATGGCTACTCATTTCGAGAGAGTATCCCCGTCTCCCGCCGTTTGTACCAGAGGCCGCACAAAGGCCTGTGTAATTACAACGGAAATGACCGGGACAATGGCCGGCGATTCCCGGTATGATTGTCATTCTGGAACGACCAATGAGCCGCGAACTGCCTCGTCGCTTTCAACTCGAAAGACAGGCCCGTGATTCTTGTCCTCACCTATGCAAAGGTCTGCACCACGTCTCTATACCACCTGCTGACGAAGCGCTTTCCTGGCGATGTGTTTCGCAGCCATGGTCTGACCGCCTGGACGCACGAGCCATTGGAAGCGTTCGTCGAAGCGGCGTCCGGCAACACCGCAGGCCTGCGCACGGTGCTGGACAATGCGGCGAGCCTGGAGCGCCTCGATCGCGCGCGGACGACTGGGGAGACGGTGACGCTCATCAGCGGCGTCCGCGACCCCATTGCCCGCTCTCTCTCGGTCGCCATGCAGAATCTCGAGGTCGCTTTCGCGGACTGTCTCGGTCCGTCGGCCGAAGCCACCGCCGAGGCTGTCGCGGCGCGCGTCTGCGACCTCTGGCTCCGCGACACGCCAGACGGCGATCCCGGCAGGACTTTTCTTGAGCGGATGATCCGTGCACCGCTCTATTGGTTCGAGGAAGAGATACGCAAGCCATTCGGATTCGATCTGCCGGTGCAGGCGTTCGATCGCGCCCAGGGATATTCGATCCTGACCCGGGACAATTTTCGTCTGCTTCTGTTCCGCCACGACAACGCTCCTGCGGCGATCGAAAAGGGCCTCGCAGAGCTTTTTCCGGGCATGGATGTCACCCTTCCTCACGACAACATCGGCGTCGAGAAGCCGACCTCTGACATCTACCGCGCCGTGCAGGACTGTTTCCGGCTGCCACGCTCGGCGCTCGAAACGATTTACGCCCACCCCGACGTGAGCGCCTACTTCGGTGAGGACGAGATCGTCGTCGCCATCGATCGCTGGGCGGAGGTTGCGCCACATCGCTCATGGGCTCCCCCGCTGCCGCCCGCCGCGCCGCGCCAAGCGTTCGTGGCGACGGTTTTCATTCCGCTGCACAACCACGCCGAATGGATCGGCGCCCAGCTCGACAGCCTGTTCTCCCAATGGCGAACAGATCTCGAGCTGCTGCTGATCGACGATGGCTCGGCCGACTGCAGTCTCGCCGTGGCGCTGGAGCGGCTGGCCGGCCGGCCCGAGGTGGCGGCGACCGTGATGCGAAACGGAAAGGCGATCGGCCATGGCATGGTGCCGATCATCGCCGAGCTCTCGAGGGCTCCGCTGCTCATTCAGGCGGACAGCGACGATATCGCCTTGCCCGGCCGGCTCGACGCGATCGTCGAACATTTTGCCGCGCATCCTGATTGCAAGCTGCTGACCTCCAACGCGGTTCTGCTGAATGAGAGCGGCGTTCCGGTCGGCCTGCTGGATGCGCGCCTTCCGGACGCAGTCATCGACGATCCGATAGAGTTGATCGACCTACAAAACGAGATCTACTGGCTGGGCGCGACGTCCGCCTTTCACCGCTCGATCGTTGAGGCTTTCCCCCCGCTCGACCCCGAACTCGTCGCCTATGGTCTCGATCTCCTGACCGGATTCAGGGCGACGCTCCTCGGCAGCCATCATTATCTGGCCCGTCCCATGGTCGGCTGGCGCCAGCATTCCCGCAACAGCCACCGCTTGATCACGGCCGGCGAGGACCCGGCGGCGATGGAACATCTGGCTGCGCTACAGGTCATGGTGCGGGCGCAGCGCTTGCGCGACTTAAGATGGCTGCACACGCAGGGAATGCTCAATTCCGCGCGGGCAGCGGCGATCGACGCGCGATGGCAGGCGGATTTCATGGCGAAAGCCGACGAGTGGATCCGGCTGCGCAACCGCCTCACCGGGACGCATGCCACGCCGCGCCCGCGGGCAGCCGCAGGAACGACCGTGGAAAGGCTGATCGCGCCGACGCCTCCCATCGTCACCCTGCAGCGGGGGCTCGAGTGCCCAGTGGAACAAATCGACCGGATTCTGTCCCGCTGGCCCGGTGTTTACCAGAACGGCGGACCTTCGGTCTGGACCGGCCGGCAAGCGGTTATCGTCTTACGGATACCCGACCCCGAGGCACGGACTCTGGTCGTCACACTGGCCGGGCTGCCCTACTTCGATCGGCAAACGGTTTTCCTGTCCGTCGATTTCGGATCCCCCATCGAGACCACGCTAATCGCGGGCCAGGCGAGGAGAGTTTCCGTGCCGATCTCGAGGCGGGCGAGTGAGGCGGGCGATCTCGTGTCGCTGATGTTCAGTGTTCCCGAAGCGTCGACGCCCGAGACATTCGATCCTTCGAACAGGGACCCTCGAATTCTCGGCGTGGCGCTATTCGCGTTCCGAGTCATTTGACAGCAGGCATCTGACTGAGGAAAATTACGCCCGGGTTCAAACGTCGGGGAGACCTCCGCTGGAGTCGGAGCCAGCAATTCCTGCGCCAGCTGCTTGAACGAGGCTCCGCCCGACTACGATGCGCGGTCTGATGTTCGATCGATGCGGGGGAAACGCGATGGTGCCGTCCGGCATGTCACCCCGGACGACGGCGTTGACGCCGATTCGACAATCATCGCCAATGGTTACCCCCGCGTAGATTCGCGCGCCCATGCCGATCATGCACCGCTTTCCAACGCGTACGTCGCTTGCCAGTGTCGCGTGGGGCAGAAGAACGCTGAAGTCGCCGACTACGACGCGGGCACCCAGTACATTGTGCGTGAACAGATGGACGTGTCTGCCGAGGACAACATCGGTCACGACCGAGAACGGACCGACATATGCACCATCTCCCATCTCAGCGTGGGTCGAAACGACCGACGAGGGATGGACGATACGTGGCCACCGGCACCCGCGCAAGGCTGGCCGCTCGCGGATCGCCGTCGCCACATCCGGATCGGCAATGGTGAGGAAGGCGTCAACGCTCGCTCCGTCAACATCGTCGATGGAACCTACGTCATGCCCGAGCACAGTCCCCGCGGGCCGATCGTCGACGATCCCGCGGATAGCGAATCCAGCCGCTTCGAGGATGCAAATAAGGTTGTGAGCATTCCGGCCGCCACCGATCAAAAGCAAACCGCCCGGGATGACGTCGGACAGGGGGATAGTGCAGATCGTAGACATTGACTCCCTCGATAATCGGAGACGTAGACGCCCGGACAATTCGACCTGACCGATCCGCTGTCGGGGCGGATCACGCGGCGAACCGGATGCCAGCCGGCGTAGCCCTGCTCTGCTGGGGTCGACTTTCTACAACCGCAACGAGACTCGTCGATTAACCTCCGACGCCCATGACAGCATCGACGCGCGAGGTTGCCGGCCGAAACCTTCCAGAGTCAAGCCATAGCGCTCGGCCCGATTGCCGTTGGAAGGGTCAGGGGGAGAGTCGGCTCTGACGAACCAGGTGCCGCGGGTCGCTAATATGCGTTCGTAGCAGGTCGTGGATGTGGACGTGGGTTCCACGCTCATCGTGTCGCCGAATCCTGCCGCAGCCGCTCGAGATCGGCGTCCACCATCTCGCGGATGAGCGCATCGAGCGAGGTCTCCGGCGCCCAGCCCAGCGCCTTGCGCGCCTTGGAGCTATCGCCGAGCAGAACGTCCACTTCCGCCGGGCGGTAGAATTTCGGATCGATCACCAAATGCGCCTCCATGTCGAGGCCGGCATGGGCGAAAGCGATGCGGCACATGTCGCGGACTGTGGTGGTGACGCCCGTCGCAACCACATAATCGTCCGGCGTCTCCTGCTGCAGCATCAGCCACATGGCCCGCACATAATCGCGCGCATGGCCCCAGTCGCGCTTGGCGTCTATGTTGCCGAGGCGCAGCTCTTTCGCGAGGCCGAGCTTTATGCGCGCCACGCTATCCGTCACCTTGCGGGTGACGAATTCTATGCCGCGCAACGGGCTCTCATGGTTGAAGAGAATGCCCGAGGAGGCGTGCATGCCGAAGCTCTCGCGGTAATTGACCGTGATCCAATGGCCATAGAGCTTGGCGACGGCGTAAGGCGAGCGCGGATAGAAGGGCGTCTTCTCGCTCTGCATCGGCTCCTGAATGAGGCCGTACATCTCGGAGGAGGAGGCCTGATAGAAGCGCGCGCCGGGGGCGCCGAGCCGCAGCGCCTCTAGCACATTGGCGACGGCGACGGCGGTGATATTGGCGGTGAGAATGGGCTGGCGCCAAGAGGAGGCGACGAAGGATTGCGCGGCGAGATTGTAGACCTCGTCCGGCTTCACCTCCTGCACGATGCGCAGCAGGCTGGAGAGATCGCCGAGATCGCCGTCGAGCAGCTGCACGTCATTGGCGACGCCGAGCCAGCGCAGGCGATGGTCCTCGACGCCGCGATGCGAGGAGCGGCGGATCACGCCATAGACTTCATAACCCTTGCCGAGCAGAAGCTGTGCGAGATAGGCCCCATCCTGTCCGGTAATGCCCGTCAGCAGCGCGCGTTTCGACATAAAACAACCTCGTTATGATAGGTAGGATTAGGGCATCCGGCCTGGCGCGCGACATCGCTTCCGAGCTATTACTAAAGTCGATGTTTGCGATGAAGGGATAAGCTCCACTTACTCCTGCCGTCATACAATGGGCAAGAATTTCTAGCAAGGTGATCGCTCGAACGCGAGGGGGAGTTTCGGCGCGGGAGTTGCCGTGATTCATAGAGGGCCTCGCATCATTGAGGCCTTCGATGTCCAAGAGCAGCCTTCTCGACCATTTTTCCGCCCTCGAGGACCCGCGCCAAGCCTGGAAGGTCGTCTATCCCTTGCCGGAAATTCTGCTGATCGTCCTGTGCGGGACCATGGCCAAGGCCGAGGATTTCTGCGAGAACCAGCGCTGGGCCAGGCAAAAGCTCGACTTTCTGCGGCGTCTCCTCCCCTTCGAGAAGGGCGTCCCCTCCCATGACGCGCTCAACGATCTGATGAACGCTCTGCCGGCCTCGCTCTTTTCCGAATGATTCACCAAATGGGTGGAGAGCCTGCGCGAGAGCGCGCCCGACATTGTGGCGATCGACGGCAAAACCTCGCGCCGCGCGCATGGCAAGGACGGCTCGCCGCTGCATCTGGTTTCCGCCTGGGCGTCGCGTCAGCGCCTCGTGCTCGGCCAGGAAGCGGTCGACAAGAAGAGCAACGAGATCGTCGCCATTCCGCTGCTGCTCGAGCGCTTGGAGCTCTCTGGCGCGCTCGTCGCCATCGACGCCATGGGCTGTCAGCGCGAGATCGCCGAGAAAATCCGCGCCAAGGGAGCCGATTATCTTCTCTCCTTGAAGGACAATTGGCCGACGCTCGCCGAGGATGTGCGCCTCTATTTCGAGCGCGAGCGCGCGGCCTGCGACATTCACGAGACGACCGACGGCGACCACGGGCGCATCGAGCTTCGCCGTCATTATGTCTCTCACACGGTCGACTGGCTTTCCACCGACCGCCGCTTTCCCGGCAAGCCGCGCTTTCCGGCGCTCGCCATGATCGGCATGATCGAGGCGACGATGGAGCGGGACGGAAAGACGAGCGTGGCGCGCCGTTACTATCTCTCCTCGGCGCTATTGTCCGCCAAGCAGTTCGCCCACGCAGCCCGAGCCCATTGGGGCGTGGAGAATGGTCTCCACTGGGTTCTGGACGTGTTCCACGACGACCTGATGCGTCTTGGCACCGAGAACGGGCCCGCCAACATGGCGACGATCAAGCACGCCGCTCTCAACCTCATCAAGGACATCCCCGATAAGGCCAGTCTCAAAATCAAAAAGAAAACCGCCGCCTGGCCATAACCCAACCCTGGCGCTGAGGTTCAAGCGATTCCCCCTCGTATGGGGGCTCCGGTGTCAAGGACGAAAAACATTCGTTCATTCCGATCGTTGGCGAACTCCGATACTCACGGCGAGGGTCTCCTCGCCAACCTCGTATTCGGTGGGACGTTTCATCCCGAACCACGATCCCGCATGCGGGAGTGGAGTTCCGCGCGGCGGCTCCACTCTGAGAAACGGCGCTCTTGAAAAGAGTCCTGGGGAATCGACGGCTTCCGCCGACCTTGGACCGGAATGCGCGAGACGACGTCGCTTACGCCGCCTTCATCGTCGCGCCCTCCGGAATGACGCCGTCCTCGGCAAAACGCCACAGCGCGACGAGCAGCTTGCGCGCCATCGCCACGATCATGTCTTGGCGACGCGGCCCTTCGCCTCGTTCACCCGCCCATGAAACCATTTCGCCAGCGCGCTTTCCGGCTGGAACCGCAGCCAGAACCAGGCGAGCTCCACCAGGCACGCCCGCAGCCGCCGGTTGCCGTCCTTGCTGATGCCCTGCTCCCGTGCCATGCCGCCGCTCGCAAAAGGCGTCCCCGTCAGACCGGCGTAGGAGCCGAGCGCTCGGCGATTGGAAAAGCACCGACAGACCCCCTCGCGAACCAGCAGCGTCGCGCTCTCGACGCCGATCCCGCGCGGGCCGCTCAATTCGCGGATTATCCGCTCGCTCGCATCCGACGGCTCATCCTTCTTCACCACCGCGTCTCGCGCGGTCTCCACCGCCTTGATCTGCGTCACGACCAGCTCCAGCCGGTCGAGCAGACGCTCGATCCACGACAGCGCCGCCCCGTCCGGCTGCCGCAGCTCGGCCAGCTGCCGGCGCCGGTCGCGACGAAGCCTTTTGAAGCCGCAAATTCCCAAGTTCGCCAGAATGCCGTCGATCTTGTTCAGGATCGACCGACGTTCGCCGGTCAGATCCTCCCGCTCCCGATGCGCCCGCCGCGCCTCCTCGTCGGCCTCGCTCGGCACGGGAACCATCGAGCACACACGCGGCTCGCCCCGCAGAAACGCCAGCAGCGTGGGCAGCAGCATCTCGGCGTCGATCGCATCCGTCTTCGCCCGCCGCGCCCGCCGATCCACCGGCAGGCTCGACGCCTGCATCACATGAACCTCAGCCCCGCGCCGCATCAGGAAGCGCGCCAGCCAGAAGCCGCCCCGGCCCGCCTCATGCGTCAAGACCACCCGCGCAACCGGCTTGCCGGCCGCGGCGCTGCGCGCCTTTATCGTCTCGAGCAGCGACGCCAGAGTTGGATCGTTCGGCTCGACCGTATATTTCGTGTGTTTGCGCGAGCCCGGGACTTAGACCGCGACGGCCCATTTCTTCGAACTCAGCTCCAATGCTCCGATCAGCATGCTATCGTAATCCAGAGCGGCGGCCACAGGCGCTTGATCCACAATCGGGCGCATCTTCGGGATTCCTTTCGGTTCGAACGACACACCGAACCCTACCCCGTCTCGGCTGTCGCTCGCCCCCATAGAATCTGATCTGATCGAGCGGGTGTGTCGTGGTGGAATGGCCAGGGCACGTGTTCGCCGTCGACGGGATCGCAAAGAAACGGACGAGATGCCACGCACGGGAGCGGCCATCCAGTTCTGTGAGGGCGAAGCCAAAGGGCGAGGTGCTCGATTGCGATCACTCAACCTGCGCAGGGTGTTCGATTAATTAGCTTTGAAACCCCGCCAATCGACTGTTGCTCACCCTACCCCTTCCGGCGTATCAGGACTGGGGCGTAACTCGCCCCGGACGAACAGGGACCGGGGTGGCGATCACGCGTCGCGAAAATGCGATTTGACTTGATCGAAAAACTCATCCTCTCGAGATGCGAGAGGCAAGCTATGGAGAGGCGATTGCTCAAGAGGCTCAGCCAAATGATAGCAGTTTGGACCTTTCGCAACGAAAAGGCCGCTGCGCACTGCATCCGGTTTGGGGGCAGTGTTGCGGGTGCTGTCGATCAGTGCGACGAAAAGCGCGTTCGTGGATGGATTTGTGACCTCAAGCGTCTCGACATCTCTCTCGACCTCGAAATCCTGCTCGATGGGAAAGTCGTTATGAGCACAAGGGCCGACCTCTATCGCGACGACGTCGCCGCGTTGGTAAGCGACAATGGACGCCACGGCTTCGACTGCAAAGTGGATGCTTTTGGTGTAACAGCTTCCAAGGTCCGCTTGGTGTCGGTCCGATTGACCGACCGCCCAAACTATTTGCTGGGGCCATTCAAACTCGCACCGAGCAAGCCCTCAGCCGATTTGCAAGTGCTCGATCATATGCTCGCTGATATTTTGGTTCGATTAACCGAAATGAACGAGGAGACCTTGCGTAGATTTGACGCTACCCAAGCGGCAATCGATGACTTGCAGTCAAAGCAGGCTGCTCTTGGTGCGAAGGGAAGCAATGATATTCAACGGAGCAGTGCGTCGCTTTACGAGATTTCACGTTGCGGAATTTCGCGCGCGGGGCAATTTGGAGTTCTTCTCGCGGAGGACGATTAAGTCATAATGTTCTGATATCTCAAGTTAGGCATGCCAAACTAGCGACCTTCTACCAAAAGTAGTAGCGTGTGTGCCGTGCTTTGCGGTGCCTTGGCTTCTAAATCGTTTGGGCTGGGCAAGTGGCGCCGAAACCCTCTCCGCGAATCTTTTGAGCGCTTGCTGCCTAGTTCAATAAGCGCGATTCCCCTTTAGTGAGGGCTAGGCAGCGCTGAACGCACCATAAATTGTGCTCAATCCGCCAGGAATATGGATTGCATAAAGTATGGTCTCCAGGCAAAATGCTGTAATCTTGACGAAGATGAGGATGGACGAAAACCATGCACGAACCTCGCGTTTTTCAGTTCCACTCCGGCTCTTCTGTCGGCGATGCCGTAACAAACTCTATGCTGTACATAAAAGAGTTGCTTGAGCTTTATTCGGTTCAATCGGAGATATTTGTAGAGCATCGAGATGAGCGCCTCGCTGATCAGCTTCGCCTTATTGGTGAATTTAGGCCGCGGCCATCTGATGTTTTGATTATCCACCATTCTATGGGTCACGACATCATGCCCCTTCTAGCGGGGCTGAGGTGCCGAAAAATTTTGCTTTATCACAACATTACGCCCAGCTATTTTTACGAGCGTGGGTCGTTCACGCGCCGGTATGTCGCAATCGGATTGCGATTGCTTGACGAGTTCCGTGCCTTCGTCGAAGGTGCGATCGGAGATTCTGATTTGAACTGTCAGGAATTGCGTCGACGCGGGTTCGAAAATCCGGTAAAAATTCCTGCGCTAAGGGATTTCTTGGCGCTACGCAACTACGAGTTCAATCCGGTGCCTCACTATTACGAGGCTCCGCGCTACCAGCTTCTCTTTGTTGGTCGGATCAACCCGAACAAAGGGCAGCTATTGCTCATAGACTTTCTCAAGCGCTACGCAGATGCGTTTGATCACCCGCTCTACTTGACTTTGGTCGGTAGCTTGAACAAGGGCGACGCTTACGCAGAAAAGCTATTGAAAGCATTAGAGGAGTCTGGTGTTCGGGATCGCGTGCTGATCACTGGGCACGTCTCCGAGGCCGATCTTCTGGGTCACTATCGAGCGGCCGACGCTTTCGTTTGTTTCAGCGCTCATGAAGGCTTTGGCGTGCCCCTGTTGGAGGCGATGGCTTTCGACGTGCCGGTTATTGCCGTGGATTCTGCCGCCGTTAGCGACACTCTTGGAGGGGCCGGTATTTTGCTGAAGAGCCCTCAGCCCGAGGAGCTAGCGGACCAGCTTCAGTGGTTGTTTTCCGATCGGGCGAACCGGCGGCAAGTGCTGCGTGGCCAACGGAAAAGGCTCGCAGATTTTGAACGCTCTCGCGTTGCCTCGCAATTGATCAATTTCCTCACGCCGTTCCTGCCAGCAGATGTCAAGCCGTGCTTGCATGAGCTCGCATCTGAAAACGGCGGTCAGGAGCGTCCAGTCCAAGCGCGCGCTGCCAAGCATCACTATCTGATCGAAGGTCCTTGCGAGACGAGCTACAGCTTAGCAATCGTGAACAGGAATGTGGCTCTAGCTCTGGACGCTCGCAGCGATTGTGCTGCGACGTTATTTCCCGCAGAGGGGGTGCCTGGATACAGACTGAATGAAGATGCGCTCCGTGCGACCCCCGAAATCGTGCCCCTTTTGCAGCCCCTGCCTTATAATCCAGACTGCATTGCCGTTTCCATTCGAAATGTATATCCAATGAGACCAGCCGGCATGCTGGGGGATTTTGCGTTGTGCGGTATCGCCTGGGAGGAAACGGAGATCTCCGAGCAATTAGCCGCATTATTAAACAGGTATGTCGATGGGGCGGTCATGTGCTCGGAATATGTGCGGACAGTGTTTCGCAATTCGGGCGTTCGAGTGCCTGCCCGGGTTTTTAGCCACGGCGTTGATCATTTGCCCCCGGCAAACTTGCCTACTAAGCAGAGTTCTTATCCATTTACGTTCTTGCACATCTCTTCCGGTTTGGAGCGTAAAGGTATCGAAGAGCTGTTCACCGCTTATGTAAGCGCATTCTCACGCTCGGATAATGTAGAACTTATCGTCAAAAGCTACCGTAATTCAACCAATGTTGTCCAACATTGGTATGACAGACTCGTCGTTGGTCGTGACGATGCTCCTGTCGTGAAAATGATTTACGATGATGTACCCGATACGGCTCTACCGGGTCTTTATCAGGCGG
Organism: Methylosinus sp. C49; assembly: GCF_009936375.1. GTDB lineage: Bacteria > Pseudomonadota > Alphaproteobacteria > Rhizobiales > Beijerinckiaceae > Methylosinus. The sequence continues at coordinate 214,555 of NZ_AP022334.1, forward strand.
CAGACGCGGTGGTGCTGCCAACGCGCGGAGAGGGGTTCTGTCTTCCCGCAGCCGAAGCAATGTTCTACGGGACGCCAGTGGCGATCACTGGCTTTTCTGGACAGATGGAGTTTTGTAAAAATGACAATTGTTATCTCATCGACTATGAATTCGAGCCGGCGGCAAGTCATCTTGGTGTGTCCAACGGCATGTGGGCAAAGCCTAGCGTGACGGATCTCGCGGTCAAGATGCGTCAATTATATAATCGGGGAACTGAGATGAGGCAAAAGATCGTTTCGGCTTCGGAAACTGCGTCCAAGCTTACCTGGGGCGCATCAGGTGATAAAATAGATAATTTCGTCAATTTCCTTGAGAGCGGTGCAGTTCAGCGCCGTAGGCTAAATATTGGTTGGGTCACAACCTGGAACACAAAATGCGGCATCGCCACTTTTTCAGAATTTATTCTTCCCAATTTGCCGGATGATCAGTTTAACGTACTTATTCTCGCGAATCATTGGCAAGGCCTGAGAGAGGACGAGCCCAATGTACGACGATGCTGGACGCATCGAGGGGAGCCGCTCGACGGTCTCGTGAAGACGGCTTTGGCGGAGAGCTGCGACATCGTGGTTTTTCAATATAACTACGGTTTTCACACCCTCGCAGACTTGAGCGAGGCCATAGTTGCCCTGACTGCCGCCAGCGTCGATGTTTATATCGAGTTTCATAAGACGAAGCCGATCACCATCGATGGAGTAGAGGAGTCGATCGCGGCATTCGTCACTCAGTTCGCGAAGGCGTCGCGAATCATTGTACACACAATCGAAGACGTCAATCGACTAAAGGAATTTGGCCTTGTCGATAATGTCGTAAAGATTCCTCATGGTGCTATGCCTTCGACGCAACTTAAAAAGGAGACTGTTCGCGAACTCCTTGGATTCGGGCAACGGAGTCCGATTATTGGTTGCTACGGCTTTCTTTTGCCTCCGAAGGGCATCCAACAGCTCATCATGGCCTTCGCCATCATCGCACGCAAGTATGTTGATGCGCTGTTGGTGCTTACGAACTCCGTGAACGATGACCCTTCTTCAGGAGCGGAAAGAGATAGATGCGTTGATCTAGTTGAGAAGTTGGGCCTGAGCGGGCGGGTTCTGATGGTCAATGATTATCTCGAAACAGACGAGACGATGTTGCTGTTGGAAGCTTGCGATATCATCGTCTTTCCCTACCAGCGGAGCGGCGAATCCGCGAGCGGCGCAGTGCGCTATGGATTGTCGGCCCTGCGGCCCGTTGTGACGACGCCGTTGGCAGTGTTCGAGGATATAACGGAACTCGTTGAGCAAACAGGCGGGTATTCATCGCAAGAAATCTTTGCGAGCATCGAGCGACTGCTCAACGATCCTGCGAGGTGCGAGGAACTGATATCAAAGCAAAAGCGTTGGCTTGAGAAAAACAGCTGGGATGCTGTGTCCGCACGTATCGCCAATATGATGATCGGCGTGTATCAAGATCGGCGGAATGTGATTGTCAAGCCGGTTCTCCCCCAACAAAGCGTGGCAAAGTCCTCGCCACTGTTCGAGGACTGGATGCAGAAGATCGGTGATTACGCCTTCGTCCGGATCGCATATCAGCGCACTCTGGGACGTGATGTCGACCAACAATCTGTCGAACACGCCACACGTTCGCTCGCCGAGGGTGCGATGACGCGCCAAGACCTAATCGCTTCGTTGGAAAATTCGGACGAAGGCCGAGCCCGAGAGGCGCAAAGAGTGCTCCAGAAGCAAAGAGAAGATAAATGTCTGACAGTCCAATATTCGAAATTTTCCCAAACGACAAATGAGGAATTTGTGCACGCGATCTATTTCCAGCTCTTGGGACGTAGCTGTGATGCCGGCGGCTTCCGCGACGCGATGTCTTATCTGGAAGATGGCGGGGACCGGATCGTGCTTGTGAAGAGCATATTGGACTCCACTGAATTTATTGCGAATAATCGGCCGATACGGGTGATATTTGACTAGGGCCTGTTGGGTTTCAGGATTCCCATTTTTAGCTTGGCGTGATTCAAGCTTTTGCTGCGGCTCGCCCATGACGGGCTGAGCGCGCGGGAGATCGGGCGGCGGCTCGGCGTGGCGCGGAGCACGGTGCAGGATTATTTGAAGCGGACGGCGGCCGCGGGGCTGATCTGGTCGCGGTAGGGACGTGAGTTTCCTCACGCCCCCGCACAGATCCGTACGTGCGGAATTAGGGTAAGCGCCGTTTTTGCCCCATTGATTTTTCGGGTTCGAAGGATTTTCGGATGTGAGATTCTTCTGAGGGACAGCCATGTCTCTGGAGGGATCCGAAAGATGAACGAGAACGCGACGGTCGATACGGCTTTTGGCGCGGGATTTGTGGGACGTGTGGATTTTCGTCGTTCACGTTCAGGCAATCGGCTGTGGTCGAAGGAGCTGAAGGGCCGGATCGTGCGAGAGAGCCTCGCGCCTGGAGCGCGCGTCGCCGATGTCGCCCGCAAATATCGGATATGCGCGCAGCAATTGACGCAATGGCGCCGGCAAGCGCGCACCGGGCGGCTCGCGCTGGTGACCGACGGTCCTGCGGAGTTCGTGGACATCGAGCTCGAGCAGCGTAAGCATCCGGCGTGGGCCGCAGGCGATAGGCTGAAGCGTCAGGCGCCAGCGCGCGACTTCAAGTCTTTGTGGATTTCGATGAGTTCGACGAGAGTTTCGATGCCGAAGTCGGTGAATGCGAGAACGCCGTCGTTTCCGATGCCGTAGACCCAGATGACGCCGTCCTCGGTGTCCATTTCGAGAGCGACGTCGTGGATGAAGTCGACGCTCTCGCCGAGGCGCTCTGCGACGCGTTCGACGGTCGTGACATGATCGACCTTGTTGACGTGCATGCTCAGGCCGCCAGCGCCGATGCGCGCGGAGCCGACGCTCGCCAGTTCCACGGCAGCAGTTCATCGAGCCGATGCGCTGGATGTCCGGCGATGCGCGAGAGAACGTCGGCGAGCCAGGCCTGCGGTAAGCGCCGTTGCGACCCCATTGATTCTTTGGGTTCGGAAGGATTTTCGGATGTGAGATTCTTTCGAGGGACAGCCATGTCTCTGGAAGGATCCGAAGATGAGCGAGAATGCGACGATCGATTTTGGCGCAGGATTTGTCGGACGTGTGGATTTTCGTCGTTCACGTTCGGGCAATCGGCTGTGGTCGAAGGAGCTGAAGGGCCGGATCGTGCGAGAGAGCCTCGCGCCTGGAGCGCGCGTCGCCGACGTGGCCCGCAAATATCGGATATGCGCGCAGCAATTGACGCAGTGGCGCCGCCAGGCGCGCACCGGGCGGCTCGCGCTCGTGACCGACGGTCCCGCGGAGTTCGTGGAGATCGAGCTCGAGCAGCCGTCCGTTCGTAATGAGAGCGATGCGAAGATCGAGATCGTCGTCGGCAAGGTCGTGTTGCGGCTGGAGCAGGACACCGCGTCGACGCGCATCGCCGAGATCATGACGGCGCTGGAGCGCGGCGCGTGATCATTCCCTCGCAAGGGTTGCGGATCGTGCTCGCCGTGCGTCCCGTCGATTTTCGTTGCGGGCATGATGCGCTGGCCGCTCTGGTGCAAAACAAGCTCGGACTCGATCCGCATTCCGGCCTCATCGTCGTGTTCCGCTCGAAGCGAAAGGATCGCTTGAAGATTTTACTGTGGGACGGAACCGGACTCGTGCTGATCTACAAGCGTCTTGGCGATAACGGTTTTTCTTGGCCGCAGATCAGCGACGGCGTCCTGCAATTGAGCCGGGTGCAGTTCGAAGCTCTATTCGACGGGCTCAACTGGAAGCGCGTCGGCGAGCGGATCGTGGCGACGCCGACCGCGGCGAACTGATCGCAACTTCGGCTTCATTCGGCGCCTTGCTTGCGATAGATTCGCCGACATGACGCCGAGCTTCGATCCCGCCAGACTCGCAGAGCTTCCTGCCGATCTGCGCGCCGATCTGCGCGCATTGTTCGAAGCTCAGCGCGCCATGCTCGAAGCCGAACGCATCCGCGCCGATCATGAGCTCGCCGCGCGCCTTCACATCGAGAGCGAGCTTGCGGCGTCGAAGGAGACCGTCGAACGTCTGCAATTGCTCGTCAAGGAATATGAACGCGCGCGTTTCGGCAAGCGTTCGGAGAAGCTCGATCCCGATCAGTTGCAGCTCGTTCTGGAGGATATCGAGATCGCCATCGCCGAAGTCCAGGAGCGCGAGGACGATCGCGCGCGCCGCTCGGGGCGCCCGGCGACGAGCGAGCGCGCCGGCCGCGCCGCGCGCGCCTTTCCTGCTCATCTGCCGCGCGTCGAGCGTGTGATCGAGCCAGAGAGCCTCGCCTGTCCTTGCGGCTGCGGCCTGATGGTTCGGATCGGCGAGGACCGCTCCAGCCGCCTCGACGTGACGCCGGCGCAATATTGCGTCATCGAGACCGTGCGGCCCCGCTACGCTTGTCCGAATGGATGCGCGGGCGTCGCCCAGGCGCCGGCTCCCGCGCATCTGATCGAGGGCGGCGTCCCCACCGAGGCGCTGCTGGCGCAAGTGGCGGTCGCCAAGTTCAGCGAGCACATGCCGCTCTACCGTCAATCACAGGTCTTCGCGCGCCACGGGATCATGCTCGACCGCGCCGTTCTGGCTGATTGGATGGGAACGACGGCCTTCCACCTCGCGCCGATCGTCGAGCGCATGAGCGCACTGATGAAGCTGTCTGGCCGTCTATTCATGGACGAGACTCGGGCGCCGGTTCTCGATCCCGGCCGCGGCCGGACCAAGACGGGCTATCTCTGGGCCGTTCTGCGCGACGACCGCGGCCATGGCGGCGCCGATCCGCCGATCGTGGTCTATCATTACGCGCCGGGGCGCAGCGGCGAGGGTTGTGTCGCAAATTTTGTCTACGGAAGCGACGCCGGCTTGTGAGAGTGACACGGCTCACGCCGCGAGGGCATAGAACTGCTGCGCAGGACGCAATTCGCCCCTGGTCTGCAACTGGTCCTTTCGGATCATATGCATGAGCTCGATCCCAGAGAGTGTCGCAGCAGCCGAGCGAAATGATTTGAAACCCAACATCGGCCGCGTCACTCGCTTCACCGCTCGATAGTCCTGCTCGACGATATTATTGAGATATTTGATGCGGCGGATTTCGATGTCCGCTTCATGCTCCACATTGTAGCTTTCGATCGCCGCCGTGTTTGCGCCGCTCTTGTCGATCGTGATCTTCTCCGGCTTGCCATGCTGGCCGATCGCCTTGCGTAAGAAGCGCAACGCGGCTTTGCGGTCCCTCTTGGCGGTCAACAGAAAGTCGACTGTCGCGCCTGCCTTATCGACGGCCCGATAGAGATATTTCCAGCAGCCTTTGACTTTCACGTAGGTCTCATCGAGACGCCAGCTGGATCCGATCGCGCGCTTGCGAGCACGGAACTGTTTCTCCAGCAAAGGCGCATACTTAACGACCCAGCGGTTGAGAGTGGAATGGTCGACTTCGACGCCTCGCTCTTCCATCATTTCCTCGAGTTGACGATAGCTCATCGGATACGCCACATACCAGCGGACGCCCCACAAGATCACGTCGCGTTCAAAATGGCTGCCCTTGAAATCGATCATTGCACTATTCCGCCTGCCCACCGCCCGGCGATCATAGCCCCGACCGACCCGCAAGAAAAATTCGCGACAGAGCCGGAAAGGGTGCGCGCCTCGCGCCGCAGTCGTCGCATCGCTCGACATAACCGCCGAACTGGCACACGCCCATCGTCGGCGCCTGTCGGACGCCGGCGGACGGCCACGCCGAGCGCATCGCGGTAATTCACCTGATCGAGTCGCACGCCGATTGGCCGAGGACCATCACACTGGGCGCCGACAAGGCCTATGACGCCGACGATTTCGTCAACGAATTGCGCACGATGAAGGTCACGCCGCATGCCGTACAAAACAACAACGGGCGCGCCTCGGCGATCGACGGCCGCACGACGCGCCATGTGGGCTACGCCGTCAGCCAGCGCATCCGCAAAAAGATCGAAGAAGGCTTTGACTGGATCAAGACCGTCGCCGGATAGGAGCAGACGCGCTTCCGAGGCTGAGAACGGGTCGCTTCGCCTCGGCGGCCTACAATCTGGTGCGATTGCCGAAACGGATGGCGATGGCGGATCGTCGAGGCCGACCTCTGGGATCGCGACGATCTCGACCTCTGCGGGCAAGCGGGATCGTCATCGGCGTCGACGGACGTGGCGAAAACGCCTTCGGCGCAATGCAGGCGACCCTCAACCTCGAATACGCTCCGACCTCGATCGCTTTCACATGGATCGGCTTCGACGAAATGGATGAAGTCTCCGGCCAAGTTCTATGAGATCACGGAAGCCGAACGCTCGAAACAGATTCCAGCACACGCCGAAAACAAACGTCGCACCGTCGAACGGCGGAATTCGCAAAATTCGCATTACTCGCTACCCTGGCTCGATTGCGTCTCACCATGCTGACAAACCTGCACGTGACATTCGTAACCGGCGACGAAAAACAGCTTGAAACGGCGCCTCGAGTAGGGCAGTAGAAATACGCTGGGTCCGGCTCGCATGTCGGCGTCGGCCGCGAGGAAGTCGTGTCGTGTCATGAAATATATCGCGATTAAATAATTCCCACCGCTTTCGATTGAGCAAGAATGACTTGCCTTCCTGACATCTCTGGCGACCTTGCTAGACGCCTCGGCGCTTCCGCGCTGGCGCATCCGGTCGCTTCTACTCTGATGCAATCGATGGCGTCCTCGCATCGCCTCATCGCGGTCTGTCCGAGTGGGCGTTCGATCAAAGTGTCGGCGTTCCTCCCTTGCGTCGCGTCCGGCGCGGATAGCGCAGGATTCGGCGTTTCGATTCGACTGCGGCGTTCATGAACGAGACTCTCCGGCCCGGGGCCGCAGCCGTCAGCGTCGACTCCGGCCTTTCGGCCCTATGCGGCGTCGCCGCCTATTACCGGATCGTGGCGGATCCGGCGCATATTCGCCGAGAGCTCGCGTTGCGCGACGGGCCGGTGAGTTCTCAGGATATCGTGCGCGCGGCCCTTCTGATTGGCCTCAAGGCGCGCATCATCGCCGATCCCGACAAGAACCGCATCGGCGCTCTACCGGCGCCGTCGATCGCCCGAATGCACGATGGCTCGTTCCAGGTGCTCGGCGGGCGGCTCCCCTCCGGCAACTATCGGCTCGTCGATCCCATCACCCGCATCGACCGCGAGCTGCCGCTCGAACGGCTCGTCGAGGAGATGGGCGGCGAGGCGATCCTCGTCTCCCGTAAACTCGGTGGCGCCGGTGTCGATCCGCAGACATTCGGCTTCAAGTGGTTCCTGCCCTCCATCTGGCGCTACCGGCGCCCGCTCGCGCACGTGATCGCCGCCTCCTTCGTCGTCCAGATCTTCGCGCTCGTGACGCCGCTGTTCTTCCAGGTGGTGATTGACAAGGTGCTCAGCCACAAAGGCTACGACACGCTCTTCGTCCTCGTCGGCGGCCTCGCCGTCATCGGCCTGTTCGACGTCGTCCTGCAATATCTGCGCAGCTATGCGCTGTCGCACACGACCAACAGGATCGACGTCGAACTCGGCCGACGCCTGTTCTTTCATCTCTTCCGCTTGCCGATGAGCTATTTCGAGACCCGCTCGGCCGGACAGACCGTCGCGCGCGTTCGCGAGCTCGAGACCATCCGCTCCTTCCTCACCGGACAGGGATTGTTCTCGGCGCTCGATATCTTCTTCACCATTGTCTTCATCATCGTCCTCTTCGCTTATTCGTGGAAGCTGACGCTGATCGTGCTGCTCTCGATCCCGCTCTATCTGCTCATCGCGCAATTGGTTCGCCCGGCGCTTCGCGAGCTGATCAAGGAAAAGTTCAATCGCGGAGCCGAAAGCCAGCAGATGCTCGTCGAGGCGATCGTTGGCGTGCAGACCATCAAGGCGGCGGCCGTCGAGCCGACCATGCAGGCGCAATGGGAGGAGAAGCTCGCCGCCTATGTCTCCTGCTCCTTCGACGCGGGGCTGGTCGGCGCGGGCGGGCAGAGCGCGATTCAATATGTGAGCAAGCTGACCAGTGCGGCGCTGCTGCTGTTCGGCGCCAAGGCGGTGATAGACGGCGAGCTGTCGGTCGGAGAGCTGGTCGCCTTCAACATGATCTCGGGACAGGTCGCCCAGCCAATCCTGCGGCTGTCGCAGATCTGGCAGGACTTCCAGCAGGTGCAGATTTCCATCGATCGGCTCGGCGACATTCTCAATATGCCGACCGAGCCGCTGAATGTCGCGCACTGCCAACTGCCGCGGGCCAAAGGCGCGATCGAGATGCGCAATGTCGCCTTCCGCTATCGTCCCGGCGCGCCGGAGGCGCTCAAGAATGTCTCGTTATCGATCCGACCGGGCGAGGTCGTCGGCGTCGTCGGACGCTCGGGCTCGGGAAAATCGACGCTCACCAAGCTCATTCAGCGCTTCTATCTGCCCGAGGAAGGACAGGTGCTGGTCGATGGCGTCGATCTCTCCCAGGTGAGCCCGGCTTGGCTGCGCGCGCAGATCGGCGTCGTGCTGCAAGAAAATCTTCTGTTCAACCGCTCGATCCACGACAATATCGCGCTCTCCAACCCCGCCATGTCGCGCGCGCAGGTGATGGCCGTGGCGCGGCTCGCCGGCGCCGACGAGTTCGTCGGCAAGCTGCCGCGGGGCTATGATACGGTGATCGAGGAGCGCGGAGCCAATCTTTCGGGTGGCCAGCGGCAGCGTATCGCCATCGCCCGCGCGCTCGCCATGAATCCGCCGATCCTCATCTTCGACGAGGCGACCAGCGCGCTCGATTACGAGAGCGAGCGCGTGATCCAGAAAAACATGTTCGAGATCGTCAAAGGCCGCACTGTCATCATCATCGCCCATCGGCTTCAAGCGGTGCGTCCCTGCGATAAGATCATCGGCATGCACGAAGGACGTATCATCGAGGTCGGAACGCATGACGAGCTGCTCGCGAAAAAAGGCGTCTATGCGCATCTTTGGGCGTTGCAGAACGATCTGACGAGGGCGGGATGACGATCTGGAGCCGCTTCGCCGACAAGCAGAGAGACGCGGTTCGACAACGCATGACGCGCTCCGATCAGGAATTCCTCCCGGCGGCGCTCGCCATTCTGGAGACCCCGCCTTCGCCGATTCAGATCGGCTTGTTGTGGAGCATCTGTCTGCTGGCGGTTTTCGCGATCGGTTGGAGCTATTTCGGCGAGATCGACATATTGGCGACGGCCCAAGGAAAAATCCAGCCGTCCGGTCGCGTGAAGACCGTGCAGTCTCTAGAGATCGGCAAGGTCGCCGTCGTCCACGCAGAGAACGGGCGGCATGTCGCGGCTGGAGACGTTCTGGTCGAGCTCGATCCGACCGAGGCCGCGGCGGATGAGACATCGTCAAAGGCGGTGCTCACCGCCTTTCGCGCCGAGTGGCTGCGGCGCAAGGCCGCTATCGCCGCAGCGGAGCGACGCGAGGTCGCGCAGGCGCAAAGGATCGACTGGTTTGACGATATTCCGATCGACACGCGCCGACGCGAGCAGAGAGTTCTCGAGGGCGATTTGTCGCAATTGCGATCCTCGGCGCAGAGCTTCGAGGCTCAGATCGTCGAGAAGCATGCCGAAGAAAAGCGCCTCGAGAATACGATCGTCGCGCAGGAGCTTCTCGTCGAGACGTTGCGGAAGCGCGTGGACATGCGGGCGGCGCTGGTCGCGCGCAAGGCGATCGCGCCGGCGAGCCTTCTCGATGCGCAGGAGACGCTCCAGAATCAGCAGACGGCGCTGGCGACGCAGAAGGGCCAGCTTCTCGAGGCGCGCGCCAATGTCGACGTTCTCACGAAGGAGCGCGAGAAGGCGTTCGAGAGCTTCATCGCCGATAATGCCCAGAAATTCGCGGAAGCCGGGCGTCAGGTCGACGATCTCGAACAGAAGGCGTCGAAGGCCCATGCAAAGACCGATCATATGACACTCATCAGTCCGATCGCCGGCACGGTCCTCGGCCTCTCCATCACATCGAAGCACCAGGTCGTCTCGCCGGGCGAGGAGCTCATGCGCATCGTCCCGGACGACGCCGGCCTCGAGATCGAATGCTATGCGGAGAACAAGGACGTCGGCTTCATCCAGGCGGGTCAAAAGGCGGTGATCAAGATCGAGTCTTTTCCTTTCACGCGCTACGGCTCTCTCGACGGCGCCGTCTCCCGCGTGGCGCGGGACGCCATTCCGGAGCCGGACGCGCAGGCGGCGGAAGCCAATCCGGCCAAATCCCAGAAGACGAGCTATTTCGGCGGCGCGCAGCGCGTGCAGAATCTGGTGTTTCCGGTGACGGTGGCTCCCGAGAGGCGGTTCATGAGCGTGGATGGCGTAGATATTCCCCTCTCGCCGGGAATGTCCGTGTCGGTCGAAATCAGGACCGGCAAGCGGCGCATTCTCGAATATTTGTTCTCGCCGCTGGTCGAGACCGCGTCGCGGGCATTGCGTGAGAGATGACGAGGAGGCGTCGACCCCGACGGGGTCTTCGTCGAGTGCGGCTAATATCGAGAGCGTTGCGTGATGGCGTTTCGAAATTTGGTCCGATGTGCGGCGTCGGACGTCTGTGCTAGTGGAGTTCCGTCCGGGCGAGCCCTCTTGCTCGGCGCGGCTCTGATCGCCTCGCTCACCGGCCGCGAGGCGCGGGCGGAAACCATGGAGTCGGCGCTGGCCAAGGCCTATGTCGGCAATCCCGATCTCAACCAGCAGCGGGCCAATGTGTGGGTGCGCGACGAGGATGTCGCCAAAGCGGCCGGAGGCATGCGGCCGAAGATCAACGCCTCCGTCAATGGCGGTCCACAATTCAATCGGCTGCGCCAGCCGGCGGGTCGCAACAGTTCCAACGAGCGGCTCTACAGCATAGAGCAGACGATCGGCGAGCCGCGCGCCGCGGCCTTCGCGTTGTCGCAGCCGCTGTTCGATGGATGGCGCACGGATAATTCTGTCCGCCAGGCCGAGTCCAGCGTGTTCGCCGCACGAGCGACGATGCGGCTCACAGAGCAGACGACGCTCCAGAACGGCGCGACAGCCTATATGAATGTGTTGCGCGACACAGCCGTTCTCGATCTACGCCGGAACAATATTGCCGTTCTGAAAGAGCAATTGCGGGTGACGCGGCAGAGGCAGGAACTCGGCGAGCTGAGCCCGACCGATGTGGCGCAGGCGCAAGCCGCGCTCGCCCACGCGGAAATGGAATTGAATTCCGCTCAGGCCGGGCTCGAGGCCAGCGCCGCCAATTTCCGTCAGGTGATCGGCGTCGAGCCGCATCATTTGGAGCCGGCGGCGACGATCGAGCATTTGCTACCGAAATCTTCGAGCGAGGCGATCGAAATCGCGCTCGCCGAGCATCCGAGCATCGTTGGGGCGCAGCATCAGGTCGACGCCGCCGAGTCGGCGGTGAAAGTCGGCGAAGGGGCCCTCCTCCCGACCGTCTCGGCGAACCTGCAAGTCAATCAACAATATGAATCCTTCTTCGGCATTCCGGGCACGCGCCAGTTCACAGCGCAGGTGAGCGGCGCGCTGAACGTGCCGATTTATCAGGGCGGCGTCGAATATGCGTCGATCCGCCAGGCCAAGGCGCAATTGCGTCAAGCACGTTTCAACGCCGACCTGCAGCGCGATGCGGCGCGCGCGGCGGTCGTCTCTAGCTTCAGCCAGTTGAAGACGGCGATCGGCTCGATCACCGCGGGGCGGGTCGCGGCGAAGGCGGCGGAGGTGGCGCTGAAGGGCGTGCGAGACGAGGCGCAATTGGGCCAGCGCACCACGCTCGACGTGCTCAACGCCCAGCAGGCGCTACTCAATGCGCGCGTCGATCTGGTGACGGCGCAACGCGACCGCATCGTCGCCGCCTACGCCGCCCTGGCCGCGCTCGGTCGCCTATCGGCCGAGCGCCTGCGGTTGGAGACGACGATCTACGACCCCGCACCCCATCTCGAAGAGAGCCGCGGCAAATGGTTCGGGCTGGACGGTCCGGGAGAAAAATAGCACAGAGCGCGCTCCGCTTTCGCGAAGCGCGCTCTGTGTAATGAGTGATCCAGTCCCGACGCCACGCCCGTCGAGGCGTCTCGTCAGCTCGGCGCATTGAACGAGAAGCTAGCGGGACCGCCGACATAAAGACCGAGCTGCGCGCCGTTTATCGGGGCGCCGTTATATGTCGCGCTGTCGACATAGAGATTGCGATCGGTGTCCGGCGAGAACCAATAGGCGTCGTTCAGAAAATCCACCGATACGACGTGATTTCCAGCTCCCCAGTCGCCGAGAACGGAGATCGTGTCGGATGTTCCAGACGCATGGGACGACCACGCCGTCAGCATGTCGCCTATCTGATTGCCGTCGACACTGATCGTATATTGCGCGTCGCCTTGCCATGCGTCTTCCGAAATATGCAGCGCCAAGGTGTCGGGGCCACTTCCGATCGTTTGGGTCGTATCCGTGACGGAAAAGCCGGCCGACCCGGCGGTCAAAAATGTCAGCTGCGAACCAGGAACCGACGTTCCATCATAGGTCGCCCCTTCGACATACAGATTTCTGTCCGTGCTCGGCGAGCCGCCATAGGCGTCATTTAGGAAGTCTAGGCTCACGGAGTGCGAACCCGGAGCCCAATTTCCGAAAACCGTGACCGTGTCGAACTGACCGTCGGCATGTGAAGACGACGCCGTGAGGACATCGCCGATCTGATTGCCATCCACGCTCACCGTGTATTGAGCGTCTCCCTGCCACGCATCTTCGGAGATTTGCAGAACCAGCGCATCGGTCCCGCTGCCGATCGAAATATGCGGACCTTCTTGGGAAGGGGGCAAAGCCCCGAATTTGAACGAGTTCTGTCCGAGGCTCGACGAATCCACACCTTTGAGCGTTATCGCATTCGCGGAATCGATCGTGATAATGGTATCGGCTCCAGATTGGCTGATCGCGGGGAGAAGATGCGCCCAATCGGCGAATAGCGCCTCATCGAATTGAAGGGTGTCGCTCGATGTGAAGCCATCGATGATGTCATGACCGAGAGCGCCGCCGCGGAACACGAACGTGTCGGAGCCTCTGCCCGAATAAAATCTATTGTCGTCACCATTGCCGATGACGGTCGCCGTTCCGTCTCCGAGATATACGGTGTCCAGCTTGGTCCCCGCAGCGATCGAGAGTCCTCGACCGTCAATGATGCTGTCGTGGCTCCCTGCGTTCAGATCCAAGAACACGGTCCCTGTTGTGGCGGCGACATTGATGACGTCGCTGTATCCGGAGCCTATCAGCGTGGAACGCGCCCCATTATTCGGATCGTAGAGAGCGCTTCCGACCGCGCCGGACAACTGGGCGAATTCATCGGTGTAGACGAACACCTCATTGTTCGTGACATTCGTCTGCTCCATCGAAAATCTGACCGCGGTCACGACGGCCTGCGACGCGGCGCCGCTCGCGTCCGTCACGCTGAGCGTCCAATTCCCGGCAAATTTCTCGCCCCAATCGGCGACGGTTTCGAATGTATAATCGAAAGTCGTCGGCGTGAAATCATTCGCCGTGTCGGGGCCGAATTGCGCCGCGTCGGCGGCTTGGCCGATCACAGATCCCGGCCTCGCCATGAGAGTGCTCGTGACGCCGGACGGCGATGTCAATGTAATGGTGAGATTGCTGCGAACGGCATTGGTGATCTCGACAAATACCTGTAGCGCGCCGAGCGTCAAATTGCTGGATGCGGTATATGTTGTCGAGAAAGTCCCGGAAGCGAGATTTCCGGAAACGGACATTTGTCCACTGCCGCCGTATGAAGTGTTACGGTCAGGGGAAGTCTGCCATGTCTCTGCGAGTCGAACAGCCGCGAGAGCGTCGACCTCGCCGAACCCGTAATCTGGACTGTAATGCAGTCCCCCGCCGTTCCAGTTCTTTGCTCCGTTGAAAGCCCATCCTGATCCCGCCGCGGCGCCGGCGATAAAAGGATTCGTATCGCCTGGGTCGACCTTTCTCGCCGAATAGGCGAGGATTTCTTGGACATCCTGCCAGTTGAGCGTTGGATTGGCTTGCAACATGTCGGCGACGATGCCCGAGACGATCGGCGCGGCGAAGGACGTTCCCTGCGCCGTTTGGATCGAGGCGCCGAAACGCTGCCCATATTCATTCGTATAGGTTACGCCATCGGACGAGATGTCATTCGCAGGAGCGGAAACCAGTATGGAATAGCCTGCGTTGCTGAACGGCGCTCCCGAAACATGCAATGTCGAAAGATCGCTCACGGCGTTGATGCCGCCGACGGTGATTTCGTAAGGCGAATTCGTGAGTTCGAAGTCATTGGTGTTCCCGCCGCTCGCTCGGTTGTTTCCTGCCGCGACGACGACAATCGTTCCCAAGGGCGTTCCATAATACCCGCGGTCGGGGTCGTCATATGGCCGCCCCCGTTCTATGGCGTTTTGGAGAGCCTCGGTTTCGGTGGGGCCGCCGCCGGACAAGGAGATATCATAGAAGGGCCGGGTTATGCCGAAACTGTTGTTGGCGACATCATAGAGTGACCAGTCGAGAAGATTGATCAAGTTCAACGGAGCCGGCCCGACAGGGCCGACGTACTCGCTGTAAATCGTCGCACCAGGCGCCACACCGACCGCTCCCTCGCCGTCGATCGCGGCCCCGATGACGCCCGCGACCAGCGTCGCATGGGTTCCGATTTGATCGGTCCCCGAGGCGCCCTCGATATGATTTGAACCGCCGGCGTTGACTGCCAGATCGGGATTGGAGAAATCGACATTGCCTGAGAGGTCGAAGACGCCGACCTTGACGCCGGCGCCGGTATACTCGTTGAGGATCGGAAGGACATTCGCGGCCTGCAAGAACCATTCGTCGTCGAAAAGCGGATCGGTGGGCTGCGACGGGACATTCAAATAGACGGTCGCCGCCATCTCCGCCGTATCGGTCGTGCCGAGCTGGGCGACCGGAAGGCCATTTCGACCATCGCTGTCCTGCACATGGTAGCGAAAGCTCATCACTCCCGTAAAGCTTGCCGCTGGGGTGAAGGTGACAGTCGACCCGTCCGCGCTCAGCGCGACGACGCCGCCTCTCGCCTGTCCATTCGCGCCGCGCCCGATCGCGTTTCCGTCCTTGTCCACGAGCTCGCGGATTGTTAGCGTCTTCCCCGCATAGTCGAGATCATTGGCCAGGAGCCTGGAAGCGGCGATCACATATTGGCCCGAGCCGTTGATCGTCGCGTCACTGCTACGGCCGACGTTCAACTTGTCGACGACCGGCATGCCGAAGGCATCTGTGACGTCGATTTGCGCGATATCTGAGAAATCGAGCGCGTCCACATCTTTCATCGTGACGGCGCCGTCGCCGTCCTGATTGCCGATATTCGTGACGGTAACGGAGCCGTCGGCATTGTGCGTGAGCGTGTAGTCGGCGTAGCTGCCATGGAGTCCGAGCACGGAGAAGCCGCTTGCATTGCCGACCACGGTCATCGTCCCGGAACCGGCATAGACCAGCGTATTGTTCGTTCCGAGCACGACGATGTCATTGCCCGGACCTCCATAGATGACATCGCTATTTGGCGCGCCATTGGTCGTTCCAGAACCGCCATAGATGACGTCATTGCCGCTGCCGGCGTGAATGACCGAGCCACCGTCGCCGGCTTTGATCAAATCGTCACCGGTTCCGCCTGACAATGCATCATGCGCGGTGCCGCCGATGATAATGTTGTTGCCCGACCCGCCCTGGATGAAGACGTTCCACGTCGTTCCGGACGCATTGAAGACGCCGTCGCCCGCTCCGCCCACGACCTCCTGGAGATTGGCCGACGCGAGATCGATCGTGATCGGATTGGCGTCGTCCACCTGGGCGATGTTGAAGCCCGTCCCGCCATGGACGATCGTCCGCGAATTGATGAGAAACACCGTGTTCCCGGCGCCGCCGGTCAGCGTGTCGGCGCCGCTGCCGCCGCCGAGCCAATAGGAGCCAGTGTCGCCCGCCGCGACGGTGATCGTGTCGTTCTGATCGGAGCTGAAAATCCCTGTCGCGCTGCTCTGTATCACGACGGTCTGAGTCGTGTTATCGAAGAGCTGGCCATTCGACAGCGTATAGGAATGCGCCGATGCATTCCGGGAGATGAAGCTCTCCGTCGACGGCGAGAATACCGGAACTTCTTCCAGATCGGCGCCGGCAAAGTCGGAGTGCACATAGGTCAAATTATAAGTCGGCGCGGGCGTCGACCGCACGATGACGCCACCGCTCGTTGCAATCATTTGATCGCCGAGACTGTTGCCAGAAAGGTCGACGTCGGCAGCCTGGCCTGTCGAGCCGTCGCTTCTCGTATAGGTCGTGGTATAACGGAGCGCTCCTCCGGCCGAAGCGGCGCCAGAAGCCGCGCCGGTGAGGCCAATCGATGTGACGCCGAGCTGAGACAAGGTCTTCAGCTCGCCGGAATCCGTAACGCCGTCGTGATTGTCGTCCTGCCAGACGACGACTTCGCTCCAATAGCTGGCGCCCGTGCGTGAATCGATTTTCGAGGTCGCCGCCGAAAAAACCGTCGTCGATGTCGACAGAGACGCCAGAGCAGCCAATCCATTGGCGTATCGATAGCCCGAGGCTCTTCCGTACCAATTCGTGTCGTGGAACCAGCCGTTATTGAAGTCCTGCGAGAACAGCTCGGTGATATCGTCGATCTTGCCATTGCCGTTGAGATCGAGCGCCAGAATGCCGGTTCCCGGCGCGACCCAGCTGGTCGCGTGCAGCTCGCCGTCGGCTGTGATCGGCGCCGAGACCTGCGGCGTTCCGTAGACCACGCTGGTGTTGAAATAGACGGGATCGTCGAGCCAACTCGTTGTCGCCACGCCGGCTCCCGAGAGATCGAGGACCAACGGATCGGTGTTCTGCCACGAGCCCGACTGGGCCGAGGCGTCGTTGCCGGTCAGATCATATTTGACGCCATCTACCGTGATGGAGACAATTCTCGCTCCGTAATCGCTGCTGCGCAGGCTCTGCGACCGCGCGACCGGGCTCTGCGCGCCAGGCCGATAGCCGCCCGTGACGATGCTCGAAGGTGAGCTATTGGCGACGCCATTCTCATTTGCATTCGGAAAGACCACTTCGATATCGGGGCCGGCGACAAGGAGCCCGCCTGCAACTACACCCGAGGGGTCAGAGACAAAGGGCAGCTGGCCGAGCGGCACAGAGCCGAGATTCACGACATTGACGCCGGTCAGCCATTGGTTGGAGACGGGGCCGGTGGGGGTGTAGACGGGGATATTCGCGCTGACGGAGCTGGCGAGCGCATTCGCCCTAGCGCTGTCGGACGAGAAGCCGCCGCTCGTCGAGAAGCCAATGAAGCCGACTCCGGTGGAGGTGATCTGGCCGCTGGAGTTGAAGTAGTAATTCGTGCCCAAACTGCCGTTCGTCGAACCAACACGGATGACGCTCGGATCGACCTGGATATCTGTCGCTTCGAATGTCGTTAGGCTGAAGCCTGGAACTCCTTTGACAAGGAAGATATTGCCAGTGCCGTCCACAGTTGTCTTGCTGCCAATTTCGAATGTAAGCAATGCATTGCTCAAATTGACGATGTCACCGACTCCGGAGACATCAGCCAACACGTCGCCAGTAGCCTGAAACACAGTTACTTGCTTAAATGCAAATGTCTCATCTGAATTCAAGCCAACATTAGTCTCAATTATGCTCCCATCAGGATATCTTATCTCTTGCCAAACTTCATTTCCTGCGGCATCCGAATTTGTAGTTACCTGGATATTACTTTGTGTGTCTTGATTTACTTGGTATGTGCCTCCTTGGTCTAACGCATCGTTTGTTCTGTTACCATCAAATCTGCGCGCAGCTCCGTTTCCAAAGGAAATCCCGGGAGGATTGGAGGTTGTTCCAGAACGCCAAACCACGCCTCCATTTGAAAATGTTAGCTGATCCCCCTCAGGTGCAGGAATAACCTGAGAATTATTATCATAAATTCCTTTTGTAATAAGAACATTGGACGCCTCCATCTCCTTTTCAGCCTGAGTGGTGTTTTTCATCACCACGTTCTCGTCTGGGTCCATTCCTCGAGCGAAAGGACGCGGGTTCTTTGCATTTGGCGCGGTAGCATGCATCATTTCATGCGTGTACTCATCAAGAAACGTCGCAACACGGAAATTTGCCGTATTATTCTGACTCTCTAACAAAGGCGTTCGCGCCGTCGATATAAATATATCCCAACTATGGCCGTCTGCATCAATTGATGAATACGCATACCGCTTTTGGTTATCTACAAAGATCACGTTTATATTAGTAAATTTATTGAAAAGAGAAACCTCATTTGATCTAAATGTTTCCGATTTTTGGATAGCAGTAGCTATATCCGTCGCAGCACCATTTTCATTATTTGAACCACCAACTGGTCCACCAAATATATTGTATGAGTGTCCATTGATTGTGAATTGTGTCATTACTTGTCTTCCTTCTTTTAATCGCGCGAGTCATTTATATTTAAAAAAAGTTAATCATTCCGCTACCAAATATTGAAACAAATATGACCCTGCCGCCGTCTCTAAATTTAATGAGACGAAAAAGGCGGCCTTTCCTATCATGCCGCAGCTCCTCTTTTATATTTATGATGCTATCGCACCACACCGTAGCAAATATGTCGTTATCTATTGTATTTATATTTATAATATATGGGCACTTAGAATCTGTACACACAAACTTGCCGCGTGGGCGGTAAATATATATCTTTGTATTAGTCGTTTCAATTTCATCATAATATAGCTCTATTTCTTCTATATCAATAGTATTAAAAAGAAAGGCCATCTGACGCTCAACGTTCGTCGGAATATCGTGCACTTTGATCTTTTCTGCCCCCCAATAACCTGTATCATGGAATGAATACGTGGGAGTCGATGAAAGGCATATGGCAGCTCCTGTGAGCACTCCGATCAGCCGCGGCACAGCGTAACGCCAAACTGCCCCAACGAAACTGACCTTGCCTTCTTCGCACGACCGAGCAATCGGCAGACCCATGGGAAGTGTCCTTTATAGCTTTCGAGTCGCCTCGGGCTCTTCCGTCACCGAGCTAATCTCCCTATAGATGGAGTCTATCCATATAGATGCACGGCGCAACCCCAACGCGATATGTTTTCGGATTTTATTTCGACGATCACCCGCCGGGACACCCGAGCCATTCCGCTATCGAACCACCGCTTTATTGAATCGACTAGCAGGCTGTTGAAAAAGTCGCTGGCTCTCGAAATCTCGATGTGATTCAGTCATCTCGTGACTGCGAGGGATGAGCCATGCGGGGCGGGGACGGGCGATCGGGGTCGCTTTTCAGTTACGTCGATCTCGAGGCGCGAGTGGGCAAGAACCATCCGCTCCGGACGATCCGTCAGCTCGTCAACGAGGCCCTGTCGGGGCTGGAGAAAGAGTTTTCCGCGCTCTATTCACCGATGGGCCGGCCGTCGACTCCGCCGGAGAAGCTGCTGCGGGCGATGCTGCTGCAAGCGTTTTATTCGATCCGCTCGGAGCGCCAGCTCATGGATCGGCTGGAGTTCGACCTGCTGTTCCGCTGGTTCGTGGGGCTGGGGATCGACGACGCGGTTTGGGATCATTCGACGTTCTCGAAGAACCGCGACCGCCTGCTCGAAGGCGACATCGCCGTGAAGTTCCTGAACGCCATTCTGGCGCAGCCGCGGGTGAAGCGACTGCTGAGCACCGACCATTTTTCGGTCGACGGCACGCTCGTGCAGGCTTGGGCGTCGATGAAAAGCTTCAAGTCGAAAGACGGAGCGAACGAGCCGCAGCCGGACGAAGGCGGCGGTCGCAACAAGGAAGCGGATTTCCACGGCGAAAAACGTTCGAACGAGACGCATGCGTCGACGACCGACCCCGAGGCGCGGATCTATCGCAAAGGGCCGGGCAAGGAGGCGAAACTCTGCTTCATGGGCCATGCGCTGATGGAGAACCGGCATGCGCTTTTCGTCGGCGCCTGTCTGACACCGGCGGACGGCCACGCCGAGCGCATCGCGGCGCTTCACATGATCGAGCCCCACGCCGATCGGCCGAGGCCAATCACGCTGGGCGCCGACAAGGGCTATGACGCCGAGGACTTCGTCAACGAATTGCGCGCGATGAAGGTGACGCCGCATGTCGCGCAAAACAACAATGGACGCGCCTCGGCGATCGACGGACGCACGACGCGCAATGAGGGCTACGCCATCAGCCAACGTATCCGCAAGAAGATCGAAGAGAAATAGCCCAGATGTCGAGGATCATGCGGTCGAAATCCGGCTCGATCGAGTCCTGCGATCACGGCGTAACGAAGCCGCCGACGATATTCCGAGTCGTCGTAGTTCGGCCCGCCGGATACAGTCACAACCAGCGGGATCGTATCTGCGTCAAGCTTGGGCGATGATCCGGCCGGAAGAGCTCGCGTGCACTCCGATTTTGCGTTTCGCGCTTGCGCAATGGCGGAGAACGGGTCCTGCCACAGTCGCGCGTCAGCCTGCGGGGCAGCCTCGCGGATCGCCATCTCGCTTGAGCTCGGACGCGAAGGCAGCAGCGGCGCTTCGCGATAGATGAAGGCCGCACCGGTCATGACGAGCGCGACGACGATCAAGCCATTGCCGGCGAGAGCGCCGCCCTGCGGCCTACTTTCGTTCTCGGTCATGGGCGAACTCCCATCTTCGCTGTCGCGACGGGGGCCAGATAATTCGCTCTCCCTGAGTGTCGAGCCCTATCGAGCGGGCTCTGTCGCGAATTTTTCTCGCGGGTCGGTGGGGGCTATGATCGCCGGGCGTGGGGGCAGGCGGAATTGTGGGATGATCGATTTCAAGGGCAGCCATTTCGAACGCGACCTGATCCTCTGGGGCGTCCGCTGGTATGTGGCTATCCGATGAGCTACCGTTAACTCGAGGAAATGATGGAAGAGCGAGGCGTCGACGTCGACCATTCCACGCTCAACCGCTGGGTCGTCAAGTATGCGCCTTTGCTGGAGAAACAGTTCCGTGCTCGCAAGCGCGCGATCGGATCCAGCTGGCGTCTCGATGAGACCTACGTGAAAGTCAGAGGCTGCTGAAAATACGTGTATCGGGCGGTCGACAAGGCAGGCGTGCTCTTGATCATCATGTTGACGCTCTGGGGATCGAGCGCGGCGGCGCTGATGTTGCACCACTTGTCGATCGATCGAAACAGCGGGCCGGCGTCGATTTTCGCGTAGGCCAGCCAAGCGCGCAACGCATCGACGGGCCGACCAACAACCAACACACTTGCAATCCATCTCTATTGTGGAATGTCACACGCTCGACCGAGCCGACGAGCGTTTCCCGCGAGGCTCCGCTCTGCGGAGGCTGCTCACTCTTCATGGCGGGGCTCCGGCGCTTCCGAGGGCTTATGGCCGCTCGATAATCTGACCGTCGCCATTAGAGGCTGCGCCGCGGGCGAGGCGTCGACGACGCGATATTCGACCCCGCAGCGCCGAACCGCGCCGTTCCGGCGGCGCAGCCCGTCGCCCACATAGGCGCGCGCCTCGTCCTCCGATCCGAATTCGCGCGCGAATGTTCGGCCCCGGCAGCCGATCCGGCCGAAGGAGACGCGCACGATCCAGGCTCCGAACAGATCGCTCGGCGACGGGACTGGAACGAAGCCGCTCGTCGAAACGCGCGAGGGCGTCGGACGCGCTCTCGAAGGGCGCTTGCAGGCGCTCGAATGGAACAGAGGCGGGAAGAGCTAGTCCCATTTTAATCCTGTGCGAATCAAGACATTTATCAAGCTATATTGGATTTAACTTGAGTGATAGAAGATGCTTTTTTCTCTTTCACGGGCCGGGTCAAAATGCGTCGCCGCGGCTGCCGAAAGCAAGCCTCGGAACGGCTCCGGAGGCGAGCTTTCGGCCCGCAAATCGACGAAAAGGCGTGTTTTTCCGGCCCCTCTCCTGCTTTCCCTTGGGTGGGATCGGCGAACTTCGCCCATCGGATGCGATTTCAAACGACCGGTTTATAGTATCTTGTGACTGTGTATATATGTGTTGCGCGGAAGCTAAGATGTCGATAGAATTCAGAATCATCGACACGTTTTCGGCATTTGTCGATCTCATCGACATGTCTAGGACAATCTGTCGATTGACTGAGGCTTCATCGACATGTTCGACCCTGCGCGCCCTTACAATGACCTTCCGGCCCTGCCGCCGCTCCAGGACGTCGAGACCAAGGCCGTTCTCAAGGCCTGCGTCGGGGCCCGGGCGGCGCTCGCGGAGCTCAAGATCTCTGGGCAGCTAATCCCCAACCCGTCGGTTCTGATCAATTCGATTCCGCTCCTCGAAGCGCAAGCAAGCTCCGAGATCGAAAACATCGTCACGACCGCGGACCGGCTCTTCCGTTTCGCCAACCGGCCGGAAACCGGCGTCGACGCGGCGACCAAGGAGGCGCTCCGCTATCGCACAGCGCTTTATCAGGGCTTCGAAAGGCTGAAGGATCGCCCGCTTTCGACGAGGAGCGCCATCGAGATATGTCGAACCATTAAAGGAGTGGACCTCGATATCCGCGCCACCCCGGGCACGGCGCTGCTGAACGAGGCGACCGGCCGAGTGGTCTACACTCCCCCCGAAGGAGCCGAACTTCTGCGCGACAAACTCGCCAATTGGGAGCGCTACATCCACGCGGATGACGGCGTCGATCCACTGATCCGGCTCGCCATCTTGCATTACCAGTTCGAAGCGATCCATCCGTTCACAGACGGCAACGGTCGCACTGGCCGAGTTCTCAATCTCCTGTTCCTCGTCGAACAGGGATTGCTCGACATCCCAGTCCTCTATTTAAGCCGCTACATCATTGATAATAAGAAGTCCTACTACGATGGCCTGCTCGCCGTCACGACGAATGACGCGTGGGAGCCGTGGATTTTGTTCATGCTCGCCGCCATACGCGAAACCGCGACATGGTCGACCGCCAAAATCTGGGCGATCCGTAGTCTGCTCGACGGGACTGCCGAACGTATTCGGCGCGACTTGCCGAAGATCTATTCTCGCGAATTGGCTGAGATCATATTTGTCAATCCCTATTGCCGAATAGCTGACCTGGTCGCCGCGGGCGTGGCCAAGCGCCAATCCGCTTCCGTTTATCTGAAAGCCCTCGTGACCCTCGGGCTTCTTCAGGAGATTGAAGCAGGCAGAGAGAAAATTTACACGAACCCGTCCCTGCTGACGCTTCTCTCCGACCGCGGCGGATCGGACGTCGTCTCCCGATGACGGATTCGAACGTCAAGGGCCAGCTGATCGGCTACGCCCGCGTCTCGACCGAGGATCAGGTCACGGACGCGCAGACCGATGTGCTGAAGGCCGCCGGCTGCGTCGAGATTTTTCGCGAGCACATGTCCGGGGCGAAAGCCTCGCGGCCGGAGCTGGCCAGGGCGCTGGCGCGGGTGCGCCGCGGCGACGTGCTGGTCGTCGCGCGGCTCGACCGTCTGGCCCGCTCGCTGTCGCATCTCCTCACCGTGATCGCCGAGCTCGACGCCAAGGGCGCGCATTTCAAGTCGCTCGCCGATCCCATCGACACGACGACGCCGCAGGGCCGGTTCGCCCTGCAGGTTCTCGGCGCCGTGGCGGAATTGGAGCGCGCTTTGATCCGGGAGCGCACCAAGGACGGCCTGCGCGCCGCCAAAAAGCGCGGCCGCATCGGCGGGAATCCAAAACTGCGCGCCGGCGACCGCGACGCCATCCAGCGCATCGTCGACGCCAAGGCGGCGAATTATTTCGAGCGCGTCAACCGAACGGCCGAGCATTGGCTACCGGTCGTCCGGCAAATGCGCCCGGATCACCGCTGGCAGGATGTCGTGCGCGTGCTCAACGCCAAGCGTGATCGCGCCAACGGCGCTCCCCTGCCCCAATGGACCGTCGAGCGCCTGAAGCGCGCGGTCAAATGCTTCGTCGCCGAGGGCTTGATCGAGCCCCGCCTCCTTCATCAAGCCGCCAGCCGAAAAATCAGCAGCGAGCGCCTCGTCACGCTCGTCGCCGGGATCAAACGGGCCAACCCGGATCTGACGCTCGTGCAAATCGGCGCGCAGCTCGAGGCCATGTATGAGCGCACGCCCCGCGGCGGAACGCGCTGGGCGCCCTCCTCCGTCAAAAGCCTGCTCGACCGCGCCGAAAAGCTCCGATTGCTCGACACCGAAACGCTGTGAGCGAGCGGACTGCCGAGGCTCGGTCCGATCATCCATCCCCGCGTCACCCTGTTTTCTTGCGCTCGCGCGCCGCCTTCGCAGCCTTGCCGCGCAGCAGGGCCATCAACACCGGCCCGAGCGAGAATTCCCCTGCCCTCGCCTTTTCGGTCAGGACGCGAAGATAGCCGCCGGCGCTCTTGATCTCATCGCCGCGTTGCAGGATCGCGGCGATGACGATCGCGGCGTCATGCTCGCCCAAGACGTCCAAGGCCCTCGACCAGGCGTCTGGCGAAACGCCGAGCGCCGAGCGCACCGTCGCCGCGGCTGCAGCCAAGTCTCGCCATGAGGAAATTTCGCCACTTGGGCCGTAATCGACGATGTCTGGACAGGCCTCCAGCACCATACCGAGCGGATAGGCTCGAAGCGCGGGCTTGGGATCGACAGTCTGAGAGCGTTGCGAGGATACTTCCGGCGCTCGAACGATCGGATCCCTGGCCTGTTCGAGATTTGGCTCGGATGGATCGGCCCTGCCTTCTTGAAGGCTAGGTTCAAGATCAGAAAAGTTTGTGGTTTGATTCTGTATGTGACGCTCAGTTTGAGACTCATTGCCGCTCATATTTTGAGCTTTTATATGCGTTTCCAGCGACTTGTGGATCCCGGCCGCCAACTCGGCCAATTCACCGGCCAAAGCCTCCAGATCGGCGCGGGAAAGCCCACGCCCATAGCGCCCCGAAAGCGTCGCATAGCGCTGATGCGCGTCGTCCCAGTCGCCCGAAACGCCCTCCTCCAATCCGGTCTCGATCATCTTGACGATGTCCCGCCGCGTGAGCGTGATCTTTTCGCGCAGCAGCGCGATCGCACGGTTCTCGGCCCGCACCTCCTCGGCGAGGTTCTCGATTTCGCTCGAACGCGCGACGAGCGGCGCGAGGTCGAAGCCGAAAGCGTCCTCTATTGCTCCGCCCTGCCCTTTCCGGGCGAAGCGCTTGCCGTTCGGAGAATCGCGGCGAATGATGAGTCCGGCGTCGACCAGACAGGCGAGATGCCGGCGCAGCGTCGCCGGCGCCATGCCATGAGCGCGGATCGAGAGTTCCTTGTTCGAGGGAAACACGACGATGCCGCCGCCGGCTCCAGCCCCG
Organism: Methylosinus sp. C49; assembly: GCF_009936375.1. Lineage (GTDB taxonomy): Bacteria > Pseudomonadota > Alphaproteobacteria > Rhizobiales > Beijerinckiaceae > Methylosinus. The sequence goes on from NZ_AP022334.1 coordinate 239,812, forward strand.
TCCTCGCAGCGCGAGTCATTCCCTGGCAATGAGAGCGCCGTCTCCTGGTGAAAGCTCAGCAGCGCGTGCAATACGGATAGCGCGCGCTCGGTGACGCCGAGCGGCTCTTTGGCTTCTGTGAGCGCGCGAAATAACCGCCATTTGTGGACGACGGTTTCGGATGCGCCCGACTTTGCGGCGAAATTCTCGGTCGCGGTCTGGCTCGCCACCATGGCGAGCGACAACGGCCGCCGCCCGAAGGGCGTCGTTGGACGTGTCTGCATGATCCTTTGCCTCGTTTAGGCAAAAGAAATCCGCTCGCCGAAACGGCGCCGACTCTTGACAGCGATTCGCGGAAGTGGGATTCTCAGTTTGCTAAAGACAGAGAAGGGCTTCCGGGACGGGCGTTTCGGGGGCCTTTTTCTTTTGCCGCTACGGTTCCTTTCTCGAGTTCAGGGTACGCGGTTCACGCGTCTTCACGGCGCTTGAACGCCGCATAGATTTCTGGCAGCTGATCGACAAGGTAAGCTCCGAAATCCGGATCGAGCCGGTTGTCGATGGTCAGTCGGGTCTGATCTTTGCCACGCTCAACGCGCGCGACCTGTTTCCCGTCGGAGGCCTTGACGACGTACGTCGGCGGTTTCTCCGGACGGCGAATTAGGGCGTTCAGGACGCGCTCGAACCGAGTATCGCTCGGTACTGCTGGGAAAGTCGGGTCCGAGATGATGTCCCGCCATTTTGCATCGCCTTGATTGGCCAGCGATGCCAGCTGCTCCCATCGCGGCCGACCTATCTTCGGGGCTGCGCCAATCGCGACGATGAGTTCTTCCGGCAGGTCTCTTGCGAGCGATATCATCGTCGACAAGTTTCCCTTTTGCACAGAGAGCGCCGACATCAACGCCGCTCGCGTGAATCCTCGTTCTTCAAGACGAGCTGCAAAGAGCGCTCGCTCGATGAATGATAGGTCCTTGCGATCTGTGTTTTCTTTTCCTTGTGCAACGATGAGTTCCTCATCGCTGAGTTCTCGCACGATTGCTCTGACTGAGCGGCCAAGTGACCGAAGCGCCGCGACCCGTCGATGCCCGTATGCGGCTTGATAGCGTCCAGGCGCATCCGTGCGAGGACGAACTAGAATCGGAACCTGTTGCCCGGCTTCCGAGATGCCTGCCTTAAACGCCTCGAAATCTTCCCCTTCGACATCATCAAGGCGATCGCGAATGAATGAGGGATCGACGAGGTGCGGGTCTAGCTCGACAACGTGCGCGCCCGATGCGAGCTGAGCCCTAAGTGCTTGGGCTTCTTCCGCATCATCCGACAGGCTTTTCAGCGACAGCCCCATCGCCTTGAGCGAACCCGATGCCACGGGCGTACGGGTGTGCCGATCTTCGCTCTGGGCGGGCGGCGCAGTGATCGGTGCCATCATTGCCCTGAGCTGGTCGCGACGCTTATTCATGCCGCCCTCCCCCAGGCCTCGAGAATAAGGGTCTCGATTTCTGCATGGACCGTGTCCAGCGCCTCGATCGCACGGTCATAGGTGCTACGAGTAAAGTTCTCGCGCCCGATCTCGTAGAGGGTCTGCTTAGTCAGGCCAGCATCTGCGATCGCAGTTGACTTGAGGATCGGGGTCGTAAGTACACGCTCTCCGAATAGGCTCCGCATGAGACCGACAATCTGGCCCTGTGGACCGTCGGATGGCTCATATCGGGTGATTGCGTACCGGAAGAAATCGTAGTCGGCATCCCCGCCGGCCTGCTCAACGACATCGAGAAGGCTGGATGTCATGTGTAGGAATTGGGACATCGATGCGACGTCCAACATTTGAGGATGAATGGTAACAAGAACGCTCCTGGCTGCGCAGAGCGCAGAGAGCGTCAGGAAACCGAGTGATGGCGGGCAATCGAGGACGACGATGTCATATCGATCTTCTACTGAGGCCAGCGCCGTCGCTATGCGGGAAAAGAACATTCGGTCCGAGCTTCTACGACCCTCCGCGAGTACGCGCGGTGTATCGTGCTCAAACTCTTGTAGTTCAAGATTGCCGGGGACAATGTCGAGACCGGCGAAATAGGTCGAGCGGATGACGTCGCTCATAGGACGTTGTTGGTCGTCGTAGCGAATCGCGCCGTATAGGGTGTCGTTTTCTTCTAGGTCGAATTCCGGCTGTAGCCCGAACAACGCCGACAACGATGCCTGGGGGTCCAGGTCTATCGCAAGGGTGCGGAAACCGCGCATTGCAAAATACTGCGAAACATGTGCGGCCGTCGTTGTCTTCCCAGATCCGCCCTTGAAGTTTGTGATGGCTATCACCTGGAGGTGGTCGCCGGTGCGCCTTCCCGGGAGGTAATTTGGCTTTGAGCGCGCGAGCGTCCGACGCACCTCGTGTATTTGTTCGAGCGTGAAGAGGCGTCGACCGCGAGCATTCTTTTCGGTTTCGGGAACGTCGCCTGCGAGGGACAGCTGCCGAATGTACGCGTCTGTGACGCCAACCAGTTTAGCCGCTTCCCCTGACGTGAACTTGCGTAGCTCCTTCTGTGCCGCGGGGGGGAATGCCCTCGTGCGGAGTTCCTTCAGCTGCGCGCTCAGCAGGGCGGCATCCGACTCGATCAAGCGAGTCAGCGAGCGCACCTTCTTTCCGGTGCGATGACTGGGGTCGATTTGTGCTTGTTCTGTCATCTACGCTCAATGCCGTTATTTTTCGTATTAAGCGTAAGCTCTCTCGTTTGGCTGAGTCGGTCAAGCGATTTAGAGTTAACACGCATTAACGACTGCGGCCCGGCATCGGCGATCATCCTTTCACTGAGATAGACGGCTTGAACCAAGTTGCGGTCCGACAACCGCGGCGAAGACACGGCTGAAGATGCTCGCTTGGGGCTCCTCTTGGTGTGCTTCGCGCCCGATCGACCGTGCGGAATTATTCCGGTCCGTGGGTTGGCGACCAATCGGGTTAAGAAGAACTGCGGCCTAGCGTGGGGCTGCATAGTCGACCGGCCGTGTTTCGACGATCGCGGCCCCCACTGTGCCACTTAAATGAAGTCGAATGGCTTCGGCTCGCACGCCTGAGCTAAACCCTACAGCCCGGTGCTAAGAGTTGCGCCGTGGCCCGTAGTCGGCGCGATTGCAGATCGCACTGCGAAGGGGGCGTTAAGGGGCTGATCGCGGCCTGCTGGAACGCCTCGACCACGCGGCCTTCGTGGCCCGAAGCAACGTGTCGAGCCATGCGGGCCGCTTGATCCACGGGGTCCCCGCGTTCGACTGCGCTAAGGATGCGTTTCGCACCCCTCTAGGTCGTGATCAGTGCCAGCAACCCCGTCGACGAGGAGAGGGTGCCTTTGGATAGCCTGTGGAGGCGTGATGGCTCCAGTGTTCTCAGCTGAGAACCTTAAGTTCTTCCGGCCGCCGCTTTACATTGCAGGTGTGTCGCACCCCGCGAGGTCCCGAGCACGCCTTGCTAGCACAGAAAGAGTTCTCAGCTGAGAACTTGCATTTATCGCCGATCATCAGCGGGACTTCTGTCCCGAGGATACCTCCCGCGTTGCGTCCGATCCGGAGGTAGTGTCTGACGAATTCACAGCGCCCGAACCTCCGTCACGGGACGGCGCCGCCAACGGCAACGGCCCAGCCTTCGAATGGAGGGCGGTGCCCGTAGCGCGCGCAGGTTCTGAAGACGCTCGACACCGACACCTTGCTCGCAGCCACGTGGCTCCTGCCCGCCGAGCAGAACGAGGCGCCGGTCCGGTGATGGCCAAGCTCGCCGTCGATTTCGACCGGGCACCGTCACTGATCTCGGTCAAGAACAGCAACCTCTTTTTCGTCGCCGAGCACTGCGGCCAATTTCAGGTCGCCTGGGCGCTGCGGACGATGACAACTGTGACGCCTTCCAATTCACGAAGAGGGGACCGAACCGACCGGTTTCCCAAACCTGCTGCGTTCGGCGCACGACGGGCACAAGCTAGCCTCAGCAACCCGGAGCGCACCGAAAATCCGAATACGATCGACTTTCGACCGAGGGACGAAGGCTTCGCAGGAGCGAGGCGTAGCGTAATGGCACCGGTGAGAGCCAGACGCATCTTCGTCAGGCGCCGATCTGCGCGCTGGGCGCATCGGCGGGCGGGGTCGCGGCGCTCAAATCGTTCGTCGGCCGTATGGGGGCCGACCTGGGCCTGGTCTTCGTGGTCGTCGTCGCATCTCGCGCCCGAACATCCGAGATCGCGGTCGGACCGAGTGGCACCCCGGCGAGGCTGGCAGACGGGCGAGATGTCCGCCGCGCGGGACCATCGGGACGAGGCCCAGCCCGGGCGGCAGATGGGCAATATGAAAGGTGATCCCGGGCAGCTTCGTGACATCGATGTTGTCAGCGACAGCACGGGGATCGCTCCGCTTAAGCAAGCGCCCGATTTACCACGCGACGTTCACGCCCTTGCAAACCGCCAGTTCAGGCCCCGGCGCTCCAGGGGTCGAGCACGGTTAGACCGGCGGCAGTGAATGCGCTGCGGTCGCGGGATGCAACGACGAAACCATGCGATGCGGCAATGGCGGCGATATAGCCATCCGGTGTGGGGAACCCCTTTCCGGCAGCGCGCGCCTTCACCGCCAGATCGGAATAGCGGCGCGCCGCGTTCGTCTCGAACGGGAGGATGCGGTCCGCGAACAGCTCCAGCACGCCTTCGAGCGCGGCGGTCAACCTGTCCTTGCGCTTGCCCTTGGGAAGCGCGCCGACGCCGAACATCAGCTCAGCGATCGTGACGCTCGAGAGATAGAGCGTTTCCGCCGCCTGCTCATCGAGCCAGCGGCGGACCGCCGGGTCCGGTTCGGGCTTCATCGCCTCGGAGACGACATTGGTGTCGAGCAGGATCATTCGAAGCGCAGCGGCTCTGCCGGCTTCTGCTCGCGGGCCTGTTCGAGGGCTTCGACGTCGGCGTTGGTCAGGCCGATCTTCCGGCTCATTTCCGCCAGCCCGCTTCCAAGGCGGAGACGATTGGCCGGGCGCACAGCGTTCTCCAGGATGTCGCGTATCTCCGCTTCCGTGCTGCGTCCGTGCTGCGCCGCACGGACCTTCAGCGCGCGATGGGTCTCTTCGGAGAGGTTGCGGATGGTGACAGCAGGCATGATGGCGTTTCTGTTTCGGGTGATAGTGATGCTATCAATATATGACATATGATAGCGTCAAGCAACTGCGCCAACTCGGCTCCCTTCGTGCCGCAAAAAACGGGCGCGGCTATTATGCTCACGGATTACCGATTCGTCGTCGAGCACAGGCTCGCGGCGCGCATCGAGGTCGAAGGTTGGAGACGAGCCTTTATCTCCCGGTCAAGCGCTTCCTCGAAGGGTTGGGGTTCGAGGCGAAAGGAGAGATATGCGGCTGCGACGTCGTGGCGGTGGATCGCGGCGCGCCGATCGCGCTCGTGATCTGCGAGTTGAAGCTGAGTTTCACGCTCGATCTTGTTCTCCAAGCCGTGGATCGATCCACGGCTTGCGACGAGGTTTGGCTCGCCGTCCGCGCATCGGCGCGCGGACGCGGACGCGAGTCCGACCCCCGCGTGAAGCGGCTCTGTCGAATGCTCGGCTTCGGGCTGCTCAGCGTGTTCACTTCCGGTAGGGTGGAGGTCTTGGTCGAGCCGGTTGCCTGGCGGCCGAGGCACAACGCAAAGCGCCGCTCTCGGATCCTCGATGAGCACCAGCGGCGCAGGGGAGATCCGGCGACTGGGGGCGGCACGCGACGGCCCATCATGACGGCCTATCGACAGCAGGCGCTGCAATGCGCCGGGGCAATGGCGCACGCGCCGGCCCGCGCACGCGATCTGAAGGAGGCCATTCCGGACGCGCCGAAGATTTTGCTTCGCAACGTCTACGGCTGGTTCATCCGGGTCGAGCGCGGAGTCTATGCGCTCTCAGACGCCGGACAGGCCGCGTTGGTAACGTGGAGGGCGCATCTTCCCGAACCGTCGGCCACGGGCGGTGAAGAGAGGCAAAAGAGGTCCGTTTTGCCCTGAAGGCACATGAGTCTTGTGGGGCCTCGCGGGACCGATTTTAGGGGAATGTCGGGAAGCTACTGTGCGCGGCAGTCACTGGACAGGTTGCTCCCGGGACGCGATCCGAAGGAATTTTTTTAAAGACAGCCTGTTCGACGAGCTGAAGAAGGCGTTGGCAGAACGTGTTCTGAACGCGGAGATCTGCGGCGTCGGCAGGGGAGGGGAGGGGAGGGGAGGGGAGGTCGTCGGATGCGTTCAAACTCTGCCCGCTGGCTGGCGGCCGTGCGGCCCCATCCCAGCCAGGTCAGCGAACACGGTTTTATGTTCGTTTGAAAACGCATCCAATGGCCGAAGTTCGCCGCCGCGACATAGTGGTGAGCAGGAAAAAGGCCCGAAAAACAGCCCATTTCATCGATCTGCGAGCCGAAAGCCCGCCTCCGGAACTGTTCCGAGGCTTGCTTTCGGCCGCAGCGGCTACGCGTTTCGATCCCGTCAGTGAAAGAGAAAAAAGCATATCCTATCACTCAAGCTAAATTCGAGATAAATTGATAACTGTCTTGATTCAAACGGAATTAAAATGGGATTAGGTCTTCCCGCCTCGGTTTCATTCGAGCGCCTGCAAGCGCCCTTCGCTAGTCTGCGGGGCGCGTGTCGCGACCCCACGGCATTCTCCTCACGACGGCCGCTGCCGGCGCGGGTGCCCTCGAGGACCAAGACGCGGTGGTGGATCAATCTCCTTGATCGTCTTGCCCTTGACAAAATGCTCGCGACGGATTCGTCCGATCGTCTCCACAATCAACATCCCCCACCGCCCGCCGTTTCAACCAAAACGGGTAGACTGTCTGGGCTTCACCAGAGGGGGGGGGGCAATTCTCGACGCCGGTTCCCCTCGTATGGGGGGCAAACTTGCACGCCGAATAACAGGGGGTCTGGGCGTAGCTGCGCATATGACGACCTCTGCGACGAAGCCGCGCAAGGATTGGCTGGCCAAGGCTGTGGGCGGGAAGCCCCGTCGTCCGGGGCGACTGGGCCTCGGGAGGGTGAACGGCCACCACGAGCGTCTCAAGACACTCATCAACCGGCACTTCCGGGGCGTCTCGACGAAGTATCTGCCGAATTACCTTGGCTGGGCGCGAGCATCGCGGCGGCCTGGATTCGGTGCGCTGCTCATCCTCGAACAGGCGCTGGCAGCATGAGATACGACCCGATCCACGGCTTCATGTCCCCCGGCGAATATGATCGCTTTGTGGGGTTTATCGAAGAACAGGCCGCCGCCGGTAATCTCAGAGAACTTCCCGTCGACAAGGAATATGGCAAGGGTGGCATTTACGATGGCCGCTGGTTTCTCGATATCGAAAATGCTGAAAGATGGAGGCTGGTGCCTCCGGACTTCCCATTTCGCGGCCTCTGGGAGCCAATTGCTCGACCTGACTATGTCGAGGTCTCCCGCATATCTCACGAGTTACAAGCCTCCCACGGACTGAATGCCTGTCAATGCGCTGGCAAATTGGCCTCTGCCGCACATGCCGAAGGAAAGTATGAGGAAGGGGTATTCTGGAGAGCCGTGGAAGCATCTCTGACGCCGCGCGGCGAATAGCCATCTAACCTCTACTCAACTCAGGAAATTAACCCTCTCCTGATTCCCCCTATCCACACCGAAGTGGAATTGCGGGACTATATTTAGAGTAGTAACTACGGCGCCGAAGGTCAATCTCGTCGACGCTTACATTGAAACAGTTGCAGTAGCGATTTGTATATATAACAACGATATAAGTTGTGCATGCCGTCAAGTATGGAATTGTTATGCTTTAAAACCAGCTCAAGCCTCGCGCTCGGCCGGCGTCTCTGGATGCGCCAGCGCCTCGACCGACTGCTTCGATCCAGCGGTTTCGAATATCTACGCGAACCGAACCTTTGCCGAACTTCACGCAGCTCGAAGCTCCGTCTCGACGCGGGCGACGATTCTCCTCGCCGCCGCTGTGAAAGTCGTCGCGGTCAAGCGGCATTTCATGAGCAGAAGGAAGCATCGAAAAGCAGCGAGTGGCGAATTTCTCCCTACAACAGTCGTTCGGTAGGGACTGCGTTTCGTCGCACGTGTCGTGCCTTAGGGTCTGACCGACTTTTTCGTGATTTGCGGCATGAAGGCTCAAGCCGCCTCTTCGATCGAGCAAGTGGCGTTGGTCACCGGCCATCGAGACTGGAAGATGCTTCGTCGATATACAGATCTCAAGCTAGAGTTGTTGCATGATCGGAAGAGTGGGATGACGGCTGGAATTCCGTGCGCGATCTGCATGAGAAGGAAAGGCTCTGCATAGGCGTCATGCATTCTGCCGATCGAGACGCGACCGCATCACCAGTTCCGAATAGGCTCGTCCTTGAGAAACGAGCTCGTCATGCGTGCCGCGCTCGACGATCCGGCCCTTCTGCAAAACGATGATTTGATCGGCCTGCCGCACCGTCGAGAGGCGGTGGGCGATCGCGATGGTCGTGCGCCCCTGCGACAGTGTCGCGAGGGCGGACGCCATGGCGTGTTCCGTCTTGGCGTCGAGGGCGCTGGTCGCTTCGTCGAGCAGCAGGATCGGCGGATCGCGGAGAATGACGCGCGCGAGCGCCAGCCTTTGCTTCTCGCCGCCCGAAAAGCGATAGCCTCGCTCCCCGACCAACGTCTCGTAGCGGTCGGGCAAGGCCATGATCGTCTCGTGGATCTGGGCGATGCGCGCGGCCCTCGCGAGCTGATCGTCGGACGCCTCCAGACAGCCGAAGCGCAGATTCTCTGCGACGGTCGCATGGAGCAGATAAGGCTCCTGCGTCACGACGCCGAGCATGTCGGCGAGCGTCTCGAAGCGAAGCGCGCGAATATCGACGCCGTCGAGGGAGATGACGCCCGTGCCCGCGTCATAGAGTCGGGCGAGGAGGTAGCCGAGGGTCGTCTTGCCCGAGCCGGTCTCGCCGACGATGGCCACATGGTTGCCGGCCGGAATGTCGATGGAGATGTCACGCAGTGCGGGAGTCGCGGCGCCAGGATAGGAAAAGGAAACGTTCTCCACTCGGACCGCTCCGCGCATCTGCGCCCGGTCGAGCGCGACCGTGTCGGCGCGTTGCGCAATCTCGACCGGCTTGTCGAGATAAGCGAAGATCCGCGCGAAGAGCGCGCGGGTCGTTCGCATCTCCCGCGCGATTTCCAAAAGCTGCTCGAGCGGCCACAACAATTGCTCCTGCAGCGCGATCATGGCGACGAGCGTGCCGATTGTGATCGGCGTGTCGGCCTCTATCAGCAGTCCGCCGACCAGCAGCGTCAGCGCCGGAAGCACCGAGAGTGCGAGGTTGATGAGCGCCCATTGCCATTCGCCCGCCGTATGCGCGCGAGCTTCGAGCTTCGCCACCTCTCCGGAAAGGCTCGAGAAGCGATGCGACAGATGCTCGCCGCGGTTCATCGTTCTGGCGAGGATCACGCCGGAGATCGAAAGCGTCTCCTGTATGGCCGACGACATGTCGGCAATGCGCTCCTGCTGCTCGAAAAGCAGCTTTTCGCGCATTCGCGCGACCCGATTGCTGATCGCCACCGTTCCGGGAACGATCAGAAAGACGAAGAGAGCCAATCGCCATTCGAGCAGCAGGATCGCTGCTGCGGTCATGATCACCGTGGCCGAGGAGCGCGCCAGCTCGTTCGCACTGGTGGTCACGAGCGATTGCAACCCGGATATGTCGCTGGCGATGCGCGACTGAATTTCTCCCGCGCGCGTCGCCGTGAAGAAACCGAGAGACAAGGATTGAAGGTGCGAATAGACCCTCACTCGCAGATCATGCATGATCGCTTGCCCGATCCCGACCGACAATATCACCTGCGCTGTGCTGAGGCTGGTCGACAGGACAGCGACGAACAGCAGGCCGACCACCAGCGCGACGAGCTGATGCAGATCGGAACGGGGCAGAGCCTCGTCGATGATTGCGCGCAAGAGAAAAGGCGACGACATGCCCGCGCCCGCGCCGAGGAGCATCAGGGAGGCGACAATTGCGATCTTGGCGCGGTAAGGCCTGAACAGCTCGAGAACGCGGCGCAGAGACACATGCGTTGCAGCGACTTTCTCGTAATCGTTATCGGGCCGGTCCATTGCAGGTGTGGCGGTCATTCGATTGTCCATGGTCGTTCGATCAGCGTCGTGGCGGCGCCGTCATTCGGCCGGCGCGTCGCCGCCGATGCGATCGCGCGCTCGGGCGAGCGGCAGAACGATCTCGAAGATCGCGCCGCCGGCGGCGGAGCCTCTGTATTGCGCGCGGCCGTGATGCGCCTCTGCTATGGCGCGCACCACGGAGAGGCCGAGACCCGCGCCACCATGTCGACGCGAGCGTGAGGCTTCCGCCCGGCTGAATGTGTCGAACGCATGGGACGCGAAGTCGGGCGCGAGGCCCGGCCCCTGATCCTCGACGGCAATCACGAGTTCGTCCTCCTCCGCTCGCGTCGAAACGCGCAAGAGCCCCGGCGTCGCATAGCGCTTTGCATTCTCGAGAAGCGCGAGCAGCGCCTGCCGCAATCGAACGCCGTCACAGGCCAGGACGATTCGGCGGGTATCGAGCGCGATCGTGAAGCCGGCCTCTACGAGAGCGGGTCGCATGGCGTCGACGGCCTGTCGAATCTCCTGCTCGAGATCGGTCGGCTCGAAACGCATCTCCAGCCGACGGCTCTCCGACAGAGTGACGATGCGCAAATCGTCGACGAGACGCGACAAGCCTTCCACTTGCGACAGGAGATTTCGGAACAATTCGTCGCTCGGAGCGAACACGCCGTCGGCGAGTCCGTGCAGCCGCCCCCGTAGGATCGTCAATGGCGCCCTGAGCTCATGCGCGATCGCCGCGTTCCAGGAGGTCATCGCCGCGACGCTGTCCTCGAGACGTTGCGCCATCGCATTGAAGTCGTCCACCAGTCGAGCCGTTTCACCCAGCGATCTGTCGCCAGGCGAGGCCCGCGCCGTGAGATCGCCGGCGGCGATCCTGCGCGCGCCTTCGGCGAGCGAATTTAGAGGAACGAGAATCCGCTTCGTCAAGCGAAGCGCGGCGAAGATCGCGACGATGAGAGCAACGAGCAGCAGGACCGCGATCAGCACGAAGTCCGGCGCCTCGGGAAGAAGTGGCAGGGGACCGGGCGGCGGCGGGTAGTAGGTCAGATAGATGCCGTAGAAGGTGAAGGAGCCGACGAAAACGATCATCACCGCGACGGCGACGACAGCGCTCATAGACAGCGTGATCTGTCGGCTCAAGCGATGGCGGCTCATGGCGCCGCCAGCCGATAGCCGACGCCGCGCACGACCTGCATCAGGCCGGTCGCACCGGCCCCGTCGAGCTTACGGCGCAGATTGCTCACATGACTGTCGACGGTCCGCTCGAGCGCGTCGGCGCCGGGCAGGCAGGCGTCGACCAGCTCGCCGCGACTGAACGTCCGCGAGGGCGATTTCGCCATATGCGCGAGGAGCCGGAATTCTGTCAACGTCAGAGTCAGCGATGTCGCCGTATCGCCACATCGCAACGTGACGAGATAGGCTTCCAGGTCAATCTCGAGCTTGCCGATGCGCAGGACGGGGCTGTCGGCGCGCGCATTGGTTCGCCGCAGAACTGCTTTGGCGCGCGCGACGATTTCCGCCGGATTGAACGGCTTCACCACATAATCGTCTGCGCCGAGACGCAGCCCCTGAAGCCGTTCGATGTCCTCATCGAGCGCGGTGATCACGATGACCGGCGTGTCGCCGCGACGCCGCAATTCCGTCAGCATCTCCCAGCCGTCGACATTCGGCATGTTCACATCCAGAAGGACGAGGTCAGGTTTCAATATGGCATGTTGATCGAGAGCAATCCGACCATCTGCTGCACTTACGGTTCGGAATCCTTCCCTCGCCAAATAGGCTTCCAGAATCGCGGTGATTTCCGGTTCGTCGTCGGCGATGAGAACGAGTTCGTTCATTGTCGAGCTCTCGGCGGCTTGCTGTTTGGGCTTACATCGGTCATCGCAGATCGGACAATGTCGTCCCGCGGAATGACTTTGGTCACCCGCGTCGACATATGGTTGAATTTCCGACTGTTAAAAATGCTCCTGAAGATCCCGCAAAGAAATGGGCCTGCGGTGATATTTGACCGATAACCTGAAAGTTTCTATCTGCCGGCATCGAGGGGGTGTCACGAATGTCGATATCCAGGCATAGTTTTTCCATGAAAAGTCGACCCACTAACTCGTCGATATGCGCCCGCTGCTCTTCACGTCGCTTGCTCTGCGATTTCGCCGCTAATCTCACGGGTATGACGAAGCCCTCGCGTGCGGGTAGTCCGCCGCGTTCGAGCCAAAACGCGTCGTAATCGGCACGCATCCGCCGGCGTTGCCACCAGGCGTCGGCATTGATCGAATGAGTGTCATTCGATACGGCGTGGATTCGCTGCGCTCCTATGGCTCGGGCGAAGCTCGCCATTGCCAGGAAGACAGCCATTTTGGGACGCAGCCCCCAGAGAGCCCGCGTCGCTTTCACGATTCTCACTTTGGTATCCGGGCCGCAATGCGACGATGGTCCTTGCAATCCTCCGATCAGAACGCAGGGCGCTCCATCATCTTCCTTGCCGAGCACAAAGGTCAGTTTCGCGAATTCGAGACCGTCCGCCGCGTCGCTCAATACGAAACTCAGTTCCCCCTCTTTGTGGCAATACTCCGCGGGGCGCAGCGACAGCCGATAAATTTCGCCGTTCTTGCCGCGCAGTAGACCGATATCTACGCTACATATACCCCAAGAAACGGCGATCAAAGACGGAATAGTGTCGTCAAGTAGGCGATAGTGGTCCATTAAGATCGCCGCACGCTGAGAGAGTGAGAGATGATAAATGACGTAGTTGAAGAATGGCTTCTTGATCAATTGCGTTGGAGCGGCGCCAAAAGGATATTTTTCTTCGATAGACTTCAGAAACGTCAACCATATCGCCGATGCGCGTGTATCCCGCAACGACGATAGGAAGAATACTCCCGCCTGCAATGGCGAATCATTTGCCGCGATCACGCTGACGCGCCGCCACATCGTTTGTATCGTTTTCTGCACCACGCCTCCAGACAAACGAATATGCTTCCCAGGCTGCGTCCGCCGTGAAGGATCAGCATCAACTCTCAGTAACGAAACATACACACAGCAGCAATCATTTGCCCGCTCAGGCTAAGTGGCCTCCACCAAATCTCCATCGAATCTGGACGATCTACGCACAATGACGGCGTAGGTCACGATCGAAGACAGACATCTTTAGCCCCGGCGCCAGCCGAGGCGATCCAGCCACGTTCTCGAAAGCGCGCCCATGAATTTTCGCCCGACGATCGCCGCCTTCACCGCCGCCGTCGCGCTCGCCGGATGCGACTTCATGTCGAGCGACCGAAGCAAGGCGTCGCCCGTTCGGCCGGAGGTGGGAGTGGTCACCGTGCATCCTCGAAATGTCGCCATCTCCTCCGAGCTGCCCGGTCGCATCGTCGCTTCGCTGGTGGCGGAAGTGCGGCCGCAGGTCGCGGGGATCATTCAGAAGCGGCTGTTCCAGGAAGGCGGTGAGGTCGCGGAGGGCGCGCCGCTCTATCAGATCGAGCCCGCCCCCTATCGAGCCGCGCACGACAGCGCCGTCGCCGCGTTGCAAAAGGCCGAGGCCGCCGTGCCCAGCGCTCGAGCCAAGGTCGAGCGCTATCAGGGGCTGATCAAAAAGAACGCCGTCAGCGTACAGGATCTCGAGGAGGCCGTCGCCGTGCTCGCTCAGGCGCGAGCCGATGTGGCGACCGCTCAGGCGAATGTCGCCAGCGCGAAGATCAATCTCGACTATACGACGATCAAGGCGCCGATCGGCGGCCGCGCCGACAAATCCTCGCTTACGCCAGGCGCGCTGGTGACGGCCAGTCAGGCCGACACGCTCACCACCATCCGCACGCTCGATCCGATCTATGTCGACCTTACCCGATCGAGCGCCGCCTTGCTCGAGCTGAGACGGGCCATCGACGAGGGCCGCATCCGATCGTCGGAGCGCAAAGTCGATGTGAAGTTGAAGCTCGAAAATGGCTGGGTCTATCCGATGACCGGACGGCTCGAATTCACCGAGGCCAAAGTGAGCCAGACGACCGGGACCGCGACAATGCGAGCGGTTTTCCCCAATCCGTCGCGACTGCTTCTGCCGGGAATGTACGCCCGGGCGATCGTCGAGGAAGGCGCCGCGCATGGCGCGTTCCTCATCCCTCAGCGCGCGGTCGTCCGCAACGTCAGCGGGCAGGCGACGGCGCTGGTGCTCGGCAAGGACGACAAGATCGAGGTGCGCGTGCTCTCCGTCGGCAAGACGGTCGGCAATAATTGGCTGGTCACGGCGGGTCTCGGCGACGGCGACCGCGTGGTTGTCGAAGGCCTGCAGCTCGTGCGCGCCGGGCAGCAGGCGACAGGCGTCGAGATCGTGATCGACGACGCCACCGGCGAGCTGCGCGAGCGCGAGCCGACGACGGCGAAAATCCAGGCGAAAGGCTGACGCGCGTGATCTCCGCATTTTTTATCGCCCGTCCGATCTTCGCCTCGGTGATCGCGATCGTCGTCATGCTCGGCGGCCTGCTGGCGCTCATCGGCCTGCCGGTCTCGCAATATCCGGAGATCGCGCCTCCGACGATCCAGATCACCGCCACCTATCCCGGCGCCGATGCGCGGACGGTCGAGAATTCGGTCACCAAGATCATCGAGCAAGGCATGACCGGCCTCGACCATCTCGACTACATGACCTCGACGTCGACATCGACCGGCCAGGCCGACATCACCCTCACCTTCACCAACGCCGCCAATCCGGATGTGGCGCAGATGCAGGTGCAGAACAAGCTGCAGCTCGTCACCGCGCTGCTGCCGACCATGGTTCAGTCCAATGGCCTCACCGTCACCAAATCGTCGAACGCCTTTCTGATGGTCGTCGGTTTCGTCTCGACCGACGGCAAGATGACCGGCACGGATCTGTCGGATTACGTCAAGAGCGCGCTCAACGACACGCTGAAACGGGTCGAAGGAGTCGGCGCCACGCAGCTCTTCGGCGCCGGCTATGCGATGCGCATTTGGCTCGATCCGGACAGGCTCGCCAAATATGCGCTGAACCCGAGCGATGTCGCGAGCGCAATTCAGGCGCAGAACGCGCAAGTGTCGGCGGGACAGCTCGGCGGTCTGCCGGCGCGCAGAGGGCAGCAGCTCAACGTCACCGTCACCGCGCAGAGCCGCCTGCAGACGCCGGAGCAGTTCCGGAACGTCATTGTGAAAAGTGCGGCCGACGGCTCGCTGGTCCGCATCGGCGACGTCGCGACCATCGAGCTGGGCGCCGAGGATTATGTAAGCGCCTCGACCTATAATGGCGCGCCGGCGACCGGCCTCGCCATCAATCTGGCGACCGGCGCGAACGCGGTCCGCACGGCCGCATTGGTAAAGGCGGCGATCGAGCGGCTCGCGCCGACGTTTCCCGAAGGAATGAAAGTCGTCTATCCCTACGACACGACGCCTTTCGTCAAAATCTCGATCGAACAGGTGACTCACACGCTGATCGAGGCGATCGCGCTCGTCTTTCTCGTCATGCTGGCCTTTCTGCACAATATTCGCGCCACGCTCATTCCGACACTCGCCGTGCCGGTGGTGCTGCTCGGAACCTTCGGCGTTCTGGCCATCGCCGGATATTCGATCAACACGCTCACAATGTTCGCCATGGTGCTGGCGATCGGGCTCCTGGTCGACGACGCCATCGTCGTGGTCGAGAATGTCGAGCGCATCATGCATGAGGAAGGGCTGTCGCCCCGCGAGGCCACGGTCAAATCCATGAGCGAGATCACCGGCGCGCTCATCGGCATCACGACGGTCTTGTCCGCGGTCTTCGTGCCGATGGCCTTCTTCGGCGGTTCGGTCGGCGTCATCTATCGCCAGTTCTCGGTCACCATCGTGTCGGCCATGGCGCTGTCGGTCGGCGTCGCCCTGATCCTGACGCCGGCGCTCTGCGCCACAATTCTTCGTCCGCCGAGGCCGGGCGCCGAGAAGGCCGGCTTGTTCCGTTGGTTCGATCGCAACATGGAACGCGGCGCCGACGCCTATCGAGATGGCGCGGCCGCTGTTTTGCGGCGCCCGAGACGTGGATTTGCCGCTCTCGCCGTGATGACGATCGCGGCCGCCGCGCTGTTCACGCGCTTGCCGAGCTCGTTTCTGCCGCAGGAGGATCAGGGCTATCTGATGGTCAGCGTGCAGCTGCCTGTCGGCGCGACCAGCGACCGCACGGAACGCGCGCTCGATCAGGTGACGCGCTATTTCCTCGATCAGGAGAGCAAGGCCGTCGATGGCGTTATGACAGTGAGGGGCTTCGCCTTCAGCGGCCTCGGCCAGAATGTCGGCATGGCGTTCGTCGGCTTGCGCGACTTTTCGGAACGCAAGGCGTCCGACCTGTCGGCGACGGCGGTGACGGCGCGCGCGACGGCAGCGCTCACCGGCATTCGCGACGCGCAGGTCTTCGTGCTGGCGCCGCCCGCGATCGAGGGATTGGGCACGAGCAGCGGCTTCGATTTCTATCTCGAGGATATGACGGGCGCCGGCCACGAAAAGCTCTTGGCCGCGCGTGACCATCTGCTCGCCGCAGCGGCGCGGAGCAGGCTCCTGAAAGGCGTGCGGCCGAACGGCCAGGACGACACGCCGCAATTTGCGATCGAGGTCGACCAGGATAAAGCGAGCGCCCTCGGCGTCGGACTTTCCGACGTCAACGCCACACTGTCGACGGCCTGGGGCGGCGCCTATGTGAACGACTTCATCGATCGCGGCCGCGTCAAAAAGGTCTATCTGCAATCGGCGGCCGATTTCCGAATGCAGCCCGACGATCTCGACCGCTGGCATGTCCGAACTGCTTCGGGCGAGATGGCGCCCTTCTCGTCCTTCGCGTCCGGCCGCTGGACGTTCGGCTCGCCGCGCCTAGAACGTTACAACGGATCGCCCGCCATCCAGATCCAGGGCGAGGCGGCTATCGGCGCCAGCTCTGGCGACGCCATGACGGAGATCGACCGTCTCATCGCCGGACTGCCGCCCGGATTTTCCCATGAATGGA
This sequence comes from Methylosinus sp. C49, assembly GCF_009936375.1. Classification (GTDB taxonomy): domain Bacteria; phylum Pseudomonadota; class Alphaproteobacteria; order Rhizobiales; family Beijerinckiaceae; genus Methylosinus. The sequence continues at coordinate 256,842 of NZ_AP022334.1, forward strand.
CCAGCCTATCGCGCCAGGAGAGGCTCTCGGGCAATCAGGCCACTGCGCTTTATGCGATCTCCGTCCTCGTCGTCTTCCTGTGCCTTGCCGCGCTCTATGAAAGCTGGACGATCCCACTCGCCGTCATGCTGTGCGCGCCGATCGGCGTGCTCGGCGCGCTCGGCGCGGCGCTGATGTTCGGACAGGCCAACGACGTGTATTTCAAGGTCGGCCTACTGACGACGATCGGGCTCGTCGCCAAGAACGCCATTCTGATCGTCGAATTCGCGATCGACCATCAAAAGGCGGGAATGGATGCGATCGAAGCGACGCTGCTCGCGGCGAGCCAGCGGCTGCGCCCGATCGTCATGACGTCCTTTGCCTTCATTCTGGGCGTCGCGCCGCTCGCTTTCGCCGGAGGCGCCGGCTCGGCCGCGCAAAACGCGATCGGCGTCGGCGTCATGGGCGGCATGATCGCGGCCACGACGCTCGCCATCTTCTTCGTTCCCCTGCTGTTCGTCGGCGTTCATCGCGTCTTCGCAGGCGCGCCCTGACGTCCAGTAATACGATCGAGCCGAGCGGAGAACATGTCCTCGGGGCACGTCAGGAGGATTTCGATGTTTTCGATCGTGGGGCCCGTGCGCGCGAATTCTGGCCGTTTTTGTCAAGGGCATGGTCGTCGTCAAAACGAGGAAAGGCCTTATTGGAGGCTTTTTCCACTCTGCGGCGGCGTTCTTCCGGCACGGGAGGACGTGGAAAAACTATGATGATAGGTTATGCGCGCGTATCGACTGACGAGCAGAAGCTCGATTTACAACTCAGAGCTTTGGAGGCTATGGGATGCAACATGATCCACACGGATCAAGGGCGATCCGGCCTCAGCTTCGACCGGGCCGGCCTCGATGCCGCGTTGCAGTCCCTCGCGCCAGGAGACACGCTCGTCGTCTGGCGTTTGGACCGCTTGGGCCGGTCATTATCCGGTCTCGTTGCGATGATGGATCAGCTCGGCAAGCGCGGGATCAACTTTCATTCGCTCACTGAGAACATCAACACCAACTCCTCTGGCGGCCGACTGATGTTCCACATGATGGCCGCGCTCGCCGAGTTCGAACGTTCGATCATCAGCGAGAGAACGCGGGCCGGATTGTCCGCCGCGCGCGCGCGCGGCCGAAAGCTCGGGCGCCCGCAATCGCTTACTTCCCTGCAAATTGCTTGGGCTCTTCAAGCCGCGCGAGACAGAGGGATGCATTCCCGCGACATTTGCGCCGAACTCGGCGTCTCGACGCGAACTCTACGTCGGTATCTGCATAATTGCGGAGCCGAAGGAGGACCCAGACGGAAAGGTTCTGGTGCAAACGCCTGAGCGGGACATAAATGCCTGAACGAGGTGCAACCGGATTGATGGTGGTAAAGGGCGATGCCGAGCATGGAGGATTTTTTCAAAGGCCGCCATTTCGACCGCGAAATCATCGTTGTCTACGTAAGCTGATATCTACGATGCAAGCTCGTGCAACAACATCGTGGACGCACCATGCGCCGCTCATTGGCCGACTATTACGCCGCCGCATACAAGCGGAGTCGGCGGATTAAAACTGTGCGTGCATACGCAGTCCGAATACATTGACGGGGCCGCGATCGAGATTATGGCCGGGATTGCCGATAATCTGGTAATCGACGGTCAAATCGACGCCGTCGATCAGATTGAGCTTGTAATAGGCTTCGATGACCTTCTCGCCTCCGTAGGAGAGCGCGCCGTCACCGATGTAGACGCTCGTTCCGCCGAACGCGAAATAGCGCACTCGCGAACCCGCGAGGCCGCTGAACGCCATTGCCGCGCCGATCTCGTCCTTCGGACGATCCCACAGTTTGCCCGCCGTCACCAGGCCGAATGACACTTGGCGATCGATGTCGGTGTAGTCGACGGTCTCAAAGCGCCCGTTCGAAATGCCGGCGCGCAGGAAGAAACCGAGATTGGGCGCGATCTGCTGCTGCAGGTTGATGTGGCCGCCGAGCTTCACACGACGCTTGCGCAGCGCATTGTTGGTGATGTCGGGCGGAAATTGGCCCGTCAGTAGAGAGACATCAACCACCTCGTCGACCTTATTGAGATAGCCATTGTCGCCATAGATCAGAAATTTCAGCACGCCCAGCTGCTCGGCGAGGTCGTAGCGCATCTCGAATTCGCCGACGCTCATGAACTGGCGTCCGAGCACCGGCTCGATATAAGCGCTGTTGGGAATGCTCGAGAGCTGGAACAGGCCGCCGCGCGCCGTCCACCAATCCTGCTTCCACTCGAGCGCAACGCCGTGCGTGTAGCCCCACGCGTCGGCGGCATAGTCGAAAGTGCCCATCGAGTTGAATGCGAAGTTCAGAAATCCGGTGGTTGGATCATGCGCGTAGACATTGTCGTCGAACACGTCGCCGACCGCGAACTTGCCGACCGTGAGGGTGAGTCGATCGCGATCGACCTTGCCGGCGAGCTGGTTCTGCGTCGATTCGAGGGTCTCGCTGAACGAGCCGGTGTCGGGGTCGTCCGCCGTGCCGCCGCCGAGACCGATGATCTGGCGCAGAAAATAGCGCTGGAAGCGCATATAGGGCGCGGCTCGTCCGACCTTGGCGACTGCGCCGTTCACATAGGACGCCGCGCCGACCGAATTGGCGAGGCCATATCCGACGTCGATCTCGGGATTGAGATAGACGGCGGCCCCCTCCCACAGGTGAACGCCGAGGAAGAGATTGGCGGTCGATCCGAAACGAGCCTGGCCGTTCGCCGGAAAGCTGTTCTGCCCTTTGTAGAAAGCCGGAAATTTCGGATAGCCTTGCAGGATATTGGTAATCTGACCGTGAACGCTGTAGAGTTCAGGCTTGGATTCCTCGTTCTTCAACTCGTCGCTCTTCGTGTCATCCTTCTTCTCCTCCTTCGTGGCTCCCTTGCGCACCTTGCCCTTGTCGTCGCCCGCCTCGCGTTTGCCGCTCGCGGTCTTGGCGGCTTCGTTCTTTTGCGCTGGGGCCGCTTCGGGTGCACCGCCGTCGCCGGTCAGATAGAGATGGTCGCCGATGTCCTTGAGGCTCTCGCTCTTGTTCGACTCGCCCTTGTCATTTTCGTTCTTGTCATTCTCGTTCTGGTCCGCGCCGATCCCGCCGCGCGCGTCCTGCGCCACGCCGAATCGGTAGTTCAGCCCCAGGCGAAGGACATGGGCCTCGCTCCGTTGGCGCGCGCCGTATTGGGCGGCGATTCCATCGCCATAGACGCGCGTTTGCAGCTCCTGATTCAGATAGAGATATTCGAGCCGCGCCGACCATTGGGTGTAGAGCGCATAGTCCACTCCGGCGCCGACGACATATTTCATGCGTGAGGATCGAGACGGCGGCGCGTAGAACGGTGCGCCGGGCGACGGCCCGAAGAAAAACAGCGATGATGCGCCGCGTTCGCCGCCGGTCGCGACGCCGCCGGTGGCATAGAACAGAGAGCGATCGACGGCGAAGCCGAGCCGGGCGCGAACGCTCGCGAAATAATTGCCATCGTCGCCCGAGGTCAGGTCGTAGGCCACGATCGCCGGAGCGAGGCTCGCCGGGGCCGCGAAGAGGCCGGTCGACGGGCTCCGCACGCCGAGAGAATTGAGCTCGGTCTCGACGCCATACACCCAATGGCCAACCTGCCAGTCATAGCCGACCTGAGCGCCGAGGGAGGGACCTAGGACGTCACGATTTGGCGCGGTGAGGTCGAAGAGAGCGGAACCAGGAAAGCCCCCAAGCGCTTCCAGCTTCCCACCGCTCGCGATGGGAAACCCGACGCCAGCGTTGAGTCCGATGTGGAGGCCCGCCCAGCCGAAGGCCGGCGTCGGCGTGTCATGGGTCGCGGGGCGGTCGGCGGCCTGAGCGCAGAGTGCTCCGACAGTAACCCAGCCTATCGTCGCCGCCAGAGATCGCCTCGAAGCATCGCGGCAAGCGGAGCGGATCGCGTTCTGCGATAGATTTCGGTCACCTGCGCCGCGATGCGGCGACACCGTACTATCTGCTCCTTTTCGGGACGATGGCGTTTCTCGCTTCAGGGCGAGGCGGAACGAAGTAAAAGTTGCGCCCACCGAGTGATCCCTCGTATCGCACACAGTCTCGGTCGCGGCGCAGCAGTCTGAATTGGACGTTGGTGTTCGGCACCGCCAGCGTCAGAACGGCTTCATCGCGCGAAATGACTTCGGCTTCTAACGTTTCGCCGGGCCGGTCCGAGTCGGCTAGAATTATCCGCCCATCCACGACAATTTCTCCTAGCGGAACGATGATCGCTGAACGTGTCCAATCTTATCGATGAGATTTGACGTTGCGCCCAACAACTCTGGCGTCTCGAGCGGCTAATCGTAGCGAGCAGATCCACCGAATCTGCGACCGAGAGCGGCGCCAGCTCCACACGGTCACTGGATCCCGCTTCACTCAGTCTTCTCCGATTTCAGACCAGGCGCTCCAATCGTCTTGCCAGATTGGAACGCGGTCGCCGCCCCACCTGTCCCTCCAGCGATCGACTTCGTTGGAGAACTGGTAATCTCGGTAATGATTCTCCCAGTAACTGTCGATATGGAAGGTCACCACCGGACAGTTTTCCTCATGCAAATATGCTGGCAAGTGCACTCGCCGCGCATCGCGTACGATCTCGATGTATGCGCCCGATACCCAGCCACGAAGGCCTAACGCTGTCACATCGCACCAAATGTAGCGGGCGACGCAACCGTGAACGGTTAAGGGGATTCCTGCGCTCAGCATGCCTACTGCTGGAAATCGCGAACTGGGACCCGCCCTCACGTTGAGGTTCACGGCGGAATAGACAGCGGCGCTTGCAACAGCTGGTGAAATGCCGCCGATCAGGGGAATCGCCGCCATCGCGCGAACGATAGAGATTATCTTGATCATGCACGTGTTTCTCTGACGTTGTTCAGCAACGCTACGCTAAACCCTCCTTGTCGAGATTTCGCGGAGATTATGTGGATGTTCGGTGGATGCACTGGTTCTCGGCATGCCTGTCGGCTCGAGATGTGCAGCAACGGCTCGCATCGGTGTGGATCCAGATCGTTTTTTGATGTCGACACGTGCATTTCGATGACGCAGCTTGTGACACATAAGATTGGCGTTGACTCGTCTTACGAGATCGTGAACGCTGCCCATCTTTTCGATGCGTTGCGCGAGGCGGAGCGGCAAATGCGCGATGAGCGACGCCGCAAGCTGGATGCGTGCCGCACTTTACTAGCGGCCCATCAGCCGCTTGATGCGAAGCGTCTCTGTCATAAGGCAAAAAAAGCAGGCCTGCGAGCTAGGCCGGCGGAGTTAACCACACGCAATGCCCGAAATTGCCCATCTCCCGCCCCCAGAAATGCGCCCTCAGCGAGCTTCCATAGCTACGATCCACGACGATTGGGCGGCAAAGAATTCCAGTACCTGCGTTCGCCGCAACTTCGTGCGGAAAGCAACGGCGCTCGAGGCATCCGCGCCACGAGCTCGAAAATCATTCTTGGCCAGTTCCAATCCGATAGTGACAACGTTTGTCATTGACGACTCCCTCGAGTGAGATTCAATACCTCCGCTCTGGCGCATCGAGGCCGTCGGGAGCGCCCACGCCATCACAGCTCCGACAGTGATTACTCGACGTCCAGATATGATATTGCCGCTCGCGATCCGTCAGGACGAATCGTCTCCGTATGCGTCTTCTTTCGGCTCTGCAATGTGCAGATACCGACGTAGAGTTCGCGTCGAGACGCCGAGTTCGGCGCAAATGTCGCGGGAATGCATCCCTCTGTCTCGCGCGGCTTGAAGAGCCCAAGCAATTTGCAGGGAAGTAAGCGATTGCGGCCGCCCGAGCTTTCGGCCGCGCGCGCGCGCGGCGGACAATCCGGCCCGCGTTCTCTCGCTGATGATCGAACGTTCGAACTCGGCGAGCGCGGCCATCATGTGGAACATCAGTCGGCCGCCAGAGGAGTTGGTGTTGATGTTCTCAGTGAGCGAATGAAAGTTGATCCCGCGCTTGCCGAGCTGATCCATCATCGCAACGAGACCGGATAATGACCGGCCCAAGCGGTCCAAACGCCAGACGACGAGCGTGTCTCCTGGCGCGAGGGACTGCAACGCGGCATCGAGGCCGGCCCGGTCGAAGCTGAGGCCGGATCGCCCTTGATCCGTGTGGATCATGTTGCATCCCATAGCCTCCAAAGCTCTGAGTTGTAAATCGAGCTTCTGCTCGTCAGTCGATACGCGCGCATAACCTATCATCATAGTTTTTCCACGTCCTCCCGTGCCGGAAGAACGCCGCCGCAGAGTGGAAAAAGCCTCCAATAAGGCCTTT